>CAIUWU010000060.1 GCA_903902945.1 uncultured Pseudomonadota bacterium | reverse complement strand
CCATGGTGACCAAATTTCATTTTCTCGGTTTTGGCGCCACTGGCCAAAGCCAACAACTGATGTCCCAAACAAATACCAAATACTGGCACTTTTTGTTCAAGGATGGTTTTGATCGCGGCAATCGCATAATCACAAGGTTCCGGGTCACCCGGACCATTGGACAGGAACACACCATCGGGCCTTAATGCCAACACCTCGGCTGCCGACGTTTTCGCAGGTACCACGGTGACCCGACAGCCTCGATTGGCCAACAGGCGCAAGATGTTACGTTTGACACCGAAATCAAAGGCTACGACATGTTTGTCCAGTTTGGGCGCGGCTTGATGGCCTTCACCCAATACCCAGACATTCTCCGTCCATTCATACGTATGGTCAGTCGTCACTTCCTTGGCCAAATCCATGCCTTGTAAGCCTGGAAAACTCTCGATCGCCTGCCTGGCTTGCTCGAGGTCGACAGTGTCTCCAGCCATGATACAACCCCGTTGCGCACCTTTGTCGCGCAACAACCGCGTGAGCTTACGTGTATCGATGTCGGCAATCGCAACGACATTATGTTTGCGCAGATAATCCGGCAAAGCCATTGCCATTCGCCAACTGCTTGCGAGCAAGGGCAGATCGCGAATCACCAAACCGCTGGCAAACACTCTGGGCGCCTCATCGTCTTCGTCATTGGTGCCGACGTTGCCAATGTGGGGATAGGTCAAGGTTACGATTTGTTTGGCGTAGGATGGATCGCTGAGTATTTCCTGATAGCCGGTCAATGCCGTGTTGAATACCACTTCGCCAACAGAACAGCCATCGGCACCAATCGCCGTGCCGTTGAACACCGTACCGTCTTCCAGTACCAGTAATGCAGGTTTATTCAAAATTGGTCACCATAGATGTAGAAAACGGGATAAGTCTTGCGACTCATCCCGTTCCAGATAGATAAAAACAGGCTCGATTTTACGAAATTATGGCTTTTTGGTCATTAACAATTTTTCAAACCCAAAACATCTTGCATGTCATAGAGTCCTGCAGGCTTATCAATTAACCAAAGAGCGGCGCGCACGGCACCATTCGAGAATGTCATTCGACTGGTAGCTTTATGGGTAATTTCAACCCTCTCACCTTCATCGGCAAACATCACGGTATGCTCACCGACGATATCGCCAGCCCGTATCGTCGAGAAACCTATGGTTTTCCGATCACGAACGCCGGTTTCCCCCTCTCGCCCATAAATTGCACAATCTTTCAAATCACGTCCCAAAGTAGCTGCAACCACCTCACCCATGCGCAGAGCGGTACCCGATGGAGCATCGACTTTGTGGCGATGATGCGCTTCTATTACCTCGATGTCGGTATAGTCACCCATTACCTTGGCTGTCATTTCCAGCAATTTCAACGACAAGTTGACCCCCACACTGAAATTAGGGGCCATCACGATACCAATTTCCTGTGCAGCTTTAGCAATCGCTGCTTTTTGTGAATCACTGTATCCCGTGGTGCCGATGACAACTTGTTTACCTGCCTGACGGCAAATTTCAATATAAGCCATCGACGCATCTGGGCGAGTGAAATCGATCAAGACATCGAATTGATCAACTACCGCAGATAAATCATCACCCACAGCCAGACCCAGTCGGGAAATGCCTGCTAACTCACCTGCATCCATACCCACGGCGAGACTATCAGGACGAGAAACGGCCACAGTAAATTCAGCATGTTCCGAGCAAGCTGCCGACTTAATCAGACATAAGCCCATACGCCCAGACACACCCACTAAACCTATCCTCAGCATGCTTTATCCCGTCAGTTTATCGAAAAAATTCTTTACGCCGTCTAACCAACCATGCTCTTGAGGACTGTGTTGTTTTCCGCCGCCTGTCAATGATTCCTGGAGCTTTTCAATTAACACCTGTTGATCCTTGGTCAAACGCACTGGCGTTTCAATCTGCACTCTGCATAACAAATCACCGACTGATCCACCTCTGACAGGCTTTACCCCTTTACCCCGCAAGCGGAATAACTTGCCAGTTTGGGTTTCGGAGGGTATTTTTAATTTAACCTTACCATCGAGCGTGGGCACTTCAAGTTCACCGCCAAGGCAGGCAGTTGGGAAACT
>CAIUWU010000059.1 GCA_903902945.1 uncultured Pseudomonadota bacterium | reverse complement strand
GACGGTACCGAGGCCGGCAGCAAAGTGGCCGCCGGAAATGGAAACGGTATGGGTCAGATAACGACGCAGCTCATCAGACAGCTGAAGCAGCTGCTCCTTGCCCAGGCTGCGGACATCAGCGGGACTGTTGATGTCTTTGAGTAGTGGATATTCGTTAGTCAGATTCATAATCAGTACAAAGGTTCACGGTAGAACATCAGGATGACGCTGATTTGGAATAAAGCGAAAACCGAGATAAAACCGGCAATATTTTTGCCTGGTGAATCCAGTTTCAGTTCCAGCCAGCGTCCGCAGGCAAGTATCAGGGAGAACACGCCCATTAATGTGTGTCCAACCTGAATCAGGAATGCTGTTTTGGCTTCAAAGCCGACATGCGAGTGAGCCAATAGCATCATGCCGCCAAAGGCTGCCAGTATCGGGAAAATAAACGGCAAAGTACCTTGGTTGTTATTTAAACGGGCCCGCACTTCCATCCAGCCGAGTATGAATACTAGGAAAGTAGCGATTCGGTGTTGCAGAATTTCACCATTGTTGAAGGTGCTGTCCCAGAAACCGATTGGGCCTAAAGGCCAGCTTTCGGCATCGCTGCGGAAAAACAGGAAGATGCCCAGTGCCATGAAGCCAACTGGCCAGAAGCGGGCCCAGCGATTGAAAAGATTTGCATAAGACAGCATGGCAAAAAAGCTCATTACTGCCAGGAAAATACCTGAAATGTTGTGGTTATAGTCTGACCACGCAGTAGCGGCTTCTGATGGAATCTGGCCTACAATTGCGACCCGACCGGCTTCACCGGCAATCAGTGCTTCGTGTGTCGGTGATTCCCAGCGTGGAATCCGTGGTGCAAACATGTTCAGTACTTCATCGACACCGGCAGTCAGATGCGGAATATCTACTGCAGGAGGTTGTGAGGCCAAACTGGCAGCGGTAAACAGGATAGTCAGCAGAATAATGGTTTCCGCTTCAATGTAGAAAGGTACCCTAGCAGTTAAAGCGTACAGGCTGCGGCTATTAAAATATTGCTCTACCGCGCTGCGATTCAGCCAAGCAAAACCCAATGCGAGAGTCATCATCATGATTTTGACGGTTAACAAGTTGCCGTAACCTGAGCCGATAAAGCCCTGAATGGTGCGAATGTAGTACCAGGCCAGTGGCGTACCGGTTACCAATAAGGCAATCACAGCTGCCACGCCTAGAACTGAAAAACGTTTCAGTAGCAGGGGCCATAACTCAACCGCAATGGCATTGCGTTTTTTCAGACTCCACAATAATAGGATCTGGAAAATACCGCCGACCCAGGTCGCAGCCGCTACTTGATGACTGATGGTCAGAGTCATCAGTAGTCCGCGGTCTTCGAGACGACTGGCGCCGTGTACCAGCCAGGCTGCGGCAATCACTAGTGGCAAAATCAGACTGGTGGCAATCAGCCAGTGCTGTTTGGAGCGCAGATGATTTTGTAATGCCTGTTTGATAAAAATGAACAGGGCAAAGGCAAAAATAGCTCGGGTCAATCCGGCCTGAAACTGGACGGTATTGAAAAAAGCCGGAAAGGGCGATTTACCCAGAGTTGCCGCCATCAGCCAGATTTTCAGGCCAATTTTGGATAATTGGGTAATCACCAGCGCTTTGCTGCCAAAATGAATCAGCGCAACTGTTTTTTCCAGCAGGATGTTGTTGTAGTGGGTAATGTCATTCCAGGGTTTTAAGACTATCAACCCCCATAGCAGGCCGCCGATGGTGATGGAATAGAAGGTTAAATCGACGCCGCCGATCAATGAATCAAGATAATTAGCGATACCTTCCATAATAATTACTTAGGCTGATTAACAAAAAAACGTAATAAGTCTTCGCTCAAATGACCGTCGGCGGCGAAGATTTTTAATTTGATGGCGTATTCGCCGGGTGCTAGGGCTGGCAGGCTTAACAAGACTTTGCCGGGCTTGTCGCCCAGCGAAGCAGTAATCGGTTGCATGACATCTCCGGCGCTGACCAGAAATACTTCCGATAAATCCAGTTCCACCTTGGAATTGAAAGACAGCTCGACTTCACTGACCTGATTCGCCGGTACCGGTTTCAGTTTTAGTGAGTTATGGGTGACAACCGCATGAGCAAAAACGCCTTGGCAGCAAATTAGCGCGAGGGCTAGAACGAGATGTTTTAAGTAAGACATAGTTATTTTTTGTTTTTCAAAGCGTGGCTGGCCAGGTTTTTGCCCAGAGTCCAGATCGAGCCGGTAACGTTGTGAGTATCAGCAATCGTGGTGTCGAAAGCATTGACAATCCAGTCACGGTCTTTCTGAGTCAGATTCAGTGGTGGCAGCAGTTTGACCACGTTCATGCCATGACCGGCAACCTGGCTCAAGATCCGATGCTCTTTAAACAGCGGGATGGTGATCATTTGGCAGAACAGCCCTTTGTTGGCGGCTTCCAGCATGGCCCAAGCGGCTTTCAGGGATAGACTTTTCGGTGACTGGAATTCAATCGCAATCATCGAGCCTTTGCCGCGCGCTTCTTTAAGAAACTCGTATTTGTCACTGCTGGCATTAATGGTGCTGATAATGTCTTCGCCGACTTTGGCGCTGTTTTCGACCAGTTTTTCTTCATGAATGACATGCAAGCTGGCCAGGCCGGCAGCCATGGCCATATTGTTTTTCGAGAAGGTTGAGCCATGAACCACGGCGCGGTCCATACGATTGAAGACGGTGTCCATGATTTTGCTGGTCATCGCCACGCCACCAACGGGTACAAAGCCGCCGGATAAGGCCTTTGCCATCAGGATCATGTCGGGTTTCACATTCCAGTGCTCGATAGCCCAGAATTTGCCGGTACGGCCAATACCAGTTTGAATTTCATCGGCAACAAATAGCGTGCCGTATTTTTTACACAAGCGCTCTACTTCAGGCAGGTAGTTGTCTGAGGGGAGATTGACGCCTTTGCCTTGAATCGGTTCAACGATAAATGCCGCCACATCTTTGCTGCTGAGTTCTCTTTCCAGTGCTTCCAGGTCGTTGAAAGGCACGGCTGAACAGCCTGGTAATAGGGGGCCAAAGCCTTCACGGAAGATATCTTCACCATTCAGTGATAGTGCGCCCATGGTCAGACCGTGATAGCCGTGTTCACAATAGACGATGCGTGGACGTTTGGTTGTATAACGGGCAAATTTGATCGCGGCTTCGACTGCCTCGGTGCCCGAGTTGCAGAAAAACATTTTTTCCAGATTATCCGGTGTGGTTGCCAGAATCTCTTTAGCCAGCAGGCCGCTTAATAATGAAACATCCATCTGCACCAGATTCGGTAACTCAAGGGTCAGCGTCTCTTTAAGCGCATTGATGACGGTCGGATGGTTACGACCAATTGCAAATACACCAAAACCGCTCAGCAGATCGAGATACTCGTTGTTATCCTGGTCATAAAGATACTGGCCGATGGCTCTTTTGTAATTTCTGTCATAGCCGATAGTGCGCAGTACGCGCACCATCTGATTATTCAGATAGTGCTCATGTAGATCGAATTTTTCATCGAAGTGTTGAGTAAAAAGATCGGCAATGCTGAATGACATTTAGTACCTCATATAGTGATTGGATCAATGCGTTTTTGAGGTTGGGGGCAAAAACGCAATAAATTTAAACAACGTTCGCACAGACAAAGCTATGCTCGACAATTAGGTTAAAGATCTAATTGTCTGGCAACCGCCCTTAAGGTTTTTTGTGCGGCGTTAAAATGTATTCCTAGTTTAATCAGAGCTGGAATTTCCCAGGGATGGCTCAGTAAAAATTTCAGTAATTTGGGTAGTTCAACCCGGCCTTGCTGGTTTAGCGACTCTACCACGGCTTGCGGCAAAGTCATGGAAGCCGGATCGGCGATTGCGCGTATCACAAGAAAAGGCAAATCATGACGCTTTGCGGTTTTGGCAATCGTAAGACTTTCCATGTCGAGTGCAGCAGCAGCTGTTTGCTGGTGAAGCTGCTGTTTCTCACTACTTGCGGCGATGATAGTCTGGCTGCTGGTGATAGCCTGTTTGCAAATCGATAACGGTTTGGTTAATTGCGCGGCAACTTCTTCAATCCAGTCTGATTCGCTGCTTATATTATCTGTTGCTGAAATTACCTGATCAGTCAGAACCAGATCCCCTGGTTTAAGTTGTGCTGACAGGGCTGCTGCGCAACCCCAGCTGATTAAGCGTCCGGCCCCTTTTTTAACTAGCGTTTCTGCTGCCAGACCTGCATTGATCGGGCCAGCGCCGGCATAGCAAATGATCAGGTTCTGATTCAGGCTCAAGCATTCACCCTGCGCCAGTTTTACCGGCGTCAGGGTAGCAAGCTCTTCAGGTAAGGCGACAATGATTCCAACAGACACTGTTAGGCCATTGCGTTACGGTATTTGGCAAGTGCCCATAAAGGGAAAAATTTGTCGTAACCGTGATATTTCAAATAGAACACTCTGGGAAAGCCTGGGGCTGTGAAGCATGGGTCATTCCAGGCGCCATCTGTCTGCTGTTGGCGGAGAATGAAATCAATGCCAGCTTTAACTTCCGGGCTGTCGGCTTCGCCGGCTGCAATCAAGCCAATTACGGCCCAGGCGGTTTGGAATGCTGTGCTGAAGTGATAACGGCCGCGATAGGCTTTGTCATCGTGATAACTCAGATTGTCTTCACCCCAGCCACCGTCTGCGCGTTGCACACTTTTCAGCCATGCCGCAGCTTTGGTGTACATTGGATCGGTTTTAGGCAGGTCGGTTTGCTCGAGAGCCAGTAAAGTCGACCAAGTGCCATAGATGTAATTGGTGCCCCAGCGACCAAACCATGAGCCGTCGGCTTCCTGTTCGCTGCGAATGTAATCGAGTGTGCGATCCAGTGCAGGACGGTATTCAGGATGTTCTTTGGCAACACGCGCCATTAACATCGCGCAGCGAGCGCTGACATCAACCGTTGGAGGATCAAGTAGGGCGCCATGGTCTGCAAACGGAATTTCGTTGAGATAGTAATAGGTGTTATCGACATCGAATGCACCAAAACCGCCATTTTTGGATTGCATTCCGACAATCCAGCGAGTGGCGCGATGAATCGATTCGTCCATGCCTTCTTGTTCGGATTCCGCCATTGAAAAGCCCACCACCGCAGTATCATCGACATCAGGATAATGGGGGTTTGCGAACTGAAAGGCCCAGCCGCCGCCGGCTAGATCCGGTTTTGAAATACGCCAGTCGCCTGGTTCATCAGACAATTGCACACTTTTTAGCCATTCATAAGCGCGGTTCAGGCTGTCTTTGTTGGCGTGTTTATCAACTTCCAGCAGGGCAAGACTGGATAAGCCGGTGTCCCAGACGGGTGACAGGCAGGGTTGGCAATAGGCTTCGTTGTCATTAATCACCAGTAATTTATCGATGGCTTTACGAGCAATAACTACATTGGGGTGATCATGTGGCATGCCTAATAACAGCATGGCTTCATAAGCGTTAACCATCGCAGGGAAAATGGCGCCCAGACCGTCTTCGCCATTCAGGCGTTCCGTGAACCAATCCAGCGCTTTTTGAATTGCGCGCTTGTGCATGCGCTCTGGAATTAACGGGCGGGTAGCCAAGCCGATTTTATCCAGAACCAGGAAGCATTTATTCAGGAAAGTCCGCTCTGGAAAATAGTGTTGTTCGAGGTCTGGATGTACCACAAATAGTTCTAGAATGCTGACCTGGTGTGGGTTTTTGGCTTTTGCCTTCAGAGTGCAGAGGATGAACAGCGGTACCATTACCGTCCGTGACCAGTAGGATACTTTGTCCAAATGGAACGGAAACCATTTGGGGAACAGCATGATCTCTACCGGAATATAGGGGACACCGCGCCAAGGCAATTGCTCAAATATGGCCAGTGCAATCCGGGTAAAGACATTGGCGCGCGCAGCGCCGCCCTGGGCCAGAATCCATTCGCGCAGTTTGCTCATGTGAGGGCTGTCGATAGAGTCGCCAGCCATTTTCAGTGCGTAATAGACTTTCACGCTGCAGCTGATATCGCCAGGGCCGCCGGTAAATAAAGGATAGCTGCCATCTTCTGACTGGCGGCTACGCAGATAAACCGCTATTTTTTGCTGCAGGGTTTCATTAATGTCATCCAGATAATGCATCATCATGATGTATTCAGCTGGGATGGTGCAGTCGGCTTCTAGTTCAAAAACCCAATAGCCATTGGGATCCTGCAGGCTTAAGAGTTTTTTCTGGGCTTTTTCAATGGCCGCATTTAATTGCTGGAAATTAATAGAGTCCTGAGTTGTGCTGTTCGACATAGGCTGATCGCTGTGTTCTAAATTGGATTCAGTAAACATAATGCTTCCTTTTATCCCTCTTTGTTGATGGGAGAATACTGCCAATTTGGCGTTTTTAGATGACGGCTGGTTAAGTTAAACAGTAAAGACAGTAACAGATTGCTGCGGACTGTCAGCTTGGTCGCAATAATCGTCGCTTTAACGCTATTGCGGGAAATCTTCACCTGATTGGAGGTATTAAAGTCGAGGTTGTCTTTGATTTTCTTCAAAGTCAGAACCGCCATGCCTAAGGCCCACAAGCAAAAGTTGCGGATACCCGTTTCGTGGCTTGGCAGCAGTTGAGTGTAAGTAAGCGCATTTTGCAAGTGACCATGCGCGATGCTGATTAAATGGGTAAGTCCTTCACGGAAACGCTGGTCATTGGTTTCTGGTGTTAGGTCGGCCAGATTGAAGCCGGTTTCAGCAAAAATATCTTGTGGCAACCAGCAGACGCCACGTTCGGCATCATCCCAGATGTCTTTGAGAATATTGGTCATTTGCAGTCCCTGTCCAAAAGAAACTGACAGCTTTAACAACTCTTCACGATGTACTGCAATTTCGCTGGAGTAGTGGCAGAACAATTTTGCCAGCATTTCCCCGACACAACCGGCGACGTAGTAACAATAATCGTCCATGTCTTTTAGTGTCTTAAGGCCTGCATGCAGATCCAGACTCTGATAAACCGGCATGCCATTAGCCATGGTTTCTACGCATTCTGCCAAGGCCTGGATTTGGGCGGCTTCAAGATTATGGGTGATCGCGATGACTCGGGGAGTTAGTCGAATCAGACTGTGTTCCGCAGGAATAGTCTTGTCTGATAGCAAGGGTGCTAACTCTTCGGCAAATTTTCCTGCTTGATGGCCGGTTTTGACGATGTCAATGAAAGCACTGCAAAAGTACTTTTTCTGCTCAGGGGTGAGCGAGATTTCATCTTCTATGGTGTCAACGATTCGGCATAGTAAGTAAGCGTTGGCTACCGCCGTATAAAGAGCGGAAGGCAGCTGAGGAATGGTCAGAGCGAACGTGCGTGATACGCCCTCCAGCAAAGCGGCTTGCAGATTGTAGTCATCAAGCTGGCTTAATTGATCTGTGGTGTCGTTAATTGTCTGGGTGGAGGTCATGTGTTTGATTAAAAAACATGGTTGCATGTATAGCTGTGAATAATAGACTGTTTGTTGGTCTTTTGCAAAGGCATGTTGCTATTTTGCAAAAGACCCTATTCTGGAGTGCTGTGGTTTAGGTTGTTCTTGTATTTTTGATAAAAAATACATTTATATACATAGGGTTATATTTTTATTTGGTTTTGCTGTTGCGGGTTGTAATGACGACTTTTGGGTTTTTTTGTTGCTTAAATGCTGGAGTGTTCTACTAAAAAGTAGTATTCTTGCGACACTTTTAGTTTTGTAACAATAAGCCTGCAGCCCCTGTGGGATTGTGTGTTGCAAGCAAGGCAGGTTTTTTTACGGTATGTTCTTGTTGTTTATATACAACTAAATATGCCCGGTTTAACGGTTATCTTGGAGAATTTGAAGGTGAGTGTTCCTTTACGTCAGCAAATTGCAGTTGGTAGTTATTTGATCAAACAAAAAATTAAAGGGGTTAAAAAGTATCCCTTGGTGTTGATGTTGGAGCCGCTGTTTAAGTGCAATCTGGCTTGTGCTGGTTGCGGAAAAATTGATTATCCGGATGATATTCTCGACAAGCGTTTATCTGTAGAGGAGTGTCTGGCGGCTGTTGATGAATGCGGCGCACCTATGGTATCGATTCCTGGTGGTGAGCCTTTGATTCACAAAGAAATGCCTCAGATCGTTGAAGGCATCATTGCCAGAAAAAAATTCGTTTATCTTTGCACCAACGCTTTGTTGTTAAGAAAACGTATTAACGACTACAAGCCATCGCCTTATTTAACTTTTTCGGTGCATCTGGATGGCCTCAAGCAACGTCATGATGCTTCTGTTTGTCAGGAAGGGGTTTTTGAAATTGCTGTTGAAGCTATTAAGCTGGCTTTGAGCAAAGGTTTTCGGGTTACCGTCAACTGTACCCTGTTTCAAGGTGAAACTCCCGAAGAAGTAGCTGAGTTTTTAGATTACGCCATGGAACTCGGCGTGGAGGGTGTGACTATTGCACCTGGTTTCAGTTATGAGCATGCACCGAGACAGGATGTATTTATCAAAGGTGTCGACGTTAAAAATCTGTTCCGCGGTATTTTTAAAATCGGTAAAACCCGGAAATGGAAGCTTAATCACTCTTCTTTATATCTGGATTATCTGGCCGGTAATCAAAGTTATGATTGCACCCCTTGGGGAAATCCAACCCGTAATGTCTTTGGTTGGCAGAAACCTTGTTATTTGCTAGCTGATGAAGGCAATGCGGCTTCATTCCAGGAATTACTGGATTCCACGCCTTGGGAGAAATATGGTACCGTCAATAATCCTAAATGCGCCAACTGCATGGCTCACTGTGGATATGAGGCCACTGCTGTTGAAGATACATTGCGCAATCCTATAAAAGCATTGCTGGCCACCATTCGCGGTCCAAAAACCGAAGGCGACATGGTTGCTGAAAAAGCCCCCGTGCTAACGGCGGTACAAAAAGGCGGCTTAGCTGATATCCCAGTTAAAATCGAATCTTAAATAGCCACTCGATATCCATTTAATAGCCTGAAGGTTGTGAAAGCAATTATGTTAAGAAAACTCTACCCGATGTTTGTTTTTCTGCTGTTTTGCCTATTTTCTCCGTTATCGATTGCTGACGAATTGTCGGCCAGGCAGGTTGTAGACGAATTTCAAAATCAGTTGCTGTCAGTAATGAAGCAAGGAAAGGTTTTGGGATTTAAAGGGCGTTACGAAAAACTGGACGGGTTGGTCAAGAAAAGTCATGACCTACCGAAAATTGCCCGTATTGTGGTTGGTAAGCAGTGGGAAGAGTTGTCGGCAGATCAGCAGGTCAAGCTCGAATCGGTATTCAGTAAGCTGAGTGTTTCCGCATATGCGCATAATTTCAAAGATTTTTCTGGTGAATCATTTGTGTTTGTTTCTGAAGAAGAGACCGGTCGCGGCGGTGTGATCATTCATACCAACCTGCAAATTCCGGGTGAAAAGGATGTTAAGTTTGATTATCAAATGAAGAAAAAAGACGATAGTTGGCAGATCATGAATATAATAGCCGACGGTGTGAGCGATTTGGCTCTCAAACGCTCCGAGTACACAACGGTTTTAAGCCGCGAAGGTTTTGATGCCTTGATTGCAAAAATGAATGAGAAAATCGACAGTTACGCGGCACAGTAATTTTTCAGGATCAGATAATAATGTCTAGCAATACGCAACTTGCTGACAAAGCGGGTTTATCTCGTGCTTTGTTAGTAACTACTACTTTGTTGTTGGGTTCCGGCTGCGCTTCCACCGAAGAAAAAGCCGAGCCTGTTTCCACAGCAAGCGCTGCGCCTGTGGTTAATCCTGGCTCGGAAAAGATTAAGAGTGATCCCTATGAGAACTTTAACCGTTCTATGTATGACTTCAATATGTCAGTGGACAAAGCGGTATTAAAGCCTGTTGCCAGTGGTTATAAGGCGGTAACGCCTGATTTCGTACAGTCCGGGGTTAGTAATTTCTTTAATAACTTGAAGGGTATCAATGTCGTGATCAACGACTTGCTGCAGGGTAAGTTTGAACAGGGAGCTTCTGACGCAGGACGATTCACTACCAATTCTACACTGGGTGTGTTGGGGCTTTTCGATGTTGCTAGTGATTTTGGTATGGCCAATAATGTCGAAGATTTCGGGCAGACTCTGGCGGTTTGGGGAGTTGAGCAAGGTCCATATCTGGTTTTGCCGCTGTTTGGTCCTACAACCTTTCGCGATGGTTCTGCGGTGGTGTTTGACAAGGCAGCTAATCCAGGAACCTATGTTCCCGGTTCTGGCATTGTCGAAGGTATCAGCGACCGTGCCAATGCTCAGAGCG
>CAIUWU010000058.1 GCA_903902945.1 uncultured Pseudomonadota bacterium | reverse complement strand
TACTACCGGAAAAGTCGGAACAGGGAAGCGAATATACCACGAAGACCGGCTGGCTTGTGAGACCCGTTCGATCGGCAGACGCTGGATTTTACTCTTATGACTATAACGGCTGATACGGGCATGACCGGAATCGATCACGCAGCGTATTCCTGGCACAGTCAGCGAAGTTTCGGCGACATTGGTCGCTAGCACAATACGCGGCTTGTTGCCCTGCGGCTTGAAAACCCGATCCTGCTCAGTGGTACTCAGCTTGGAATATAACGGCAGAATCTCATAGCGACTGCTGTGATGATGCTTACGCAGCGACTCGGTGGTTTCGCGAATTTCGTGTTCCCCGCTGAGAAAAATCAGAATATCGCCGGGTAAATCCCGATACAGCTCATCAACTGCATCGAGAATGGCTTGTTGCAAATCGGCGGAAGTTTCGTCATCTTCTTCAATCAGCTCGATCGGCCGGTAGCGGATTTCAACCGGAAAAGTCCGCCCGGAGACATTAACGATAGGCGCATTGCCGAAATGCTTGGCAAAGCGCTCCGGGTCGATGGTCGCAGAAGTAATGATCAGCTTCAGATCAGGGCGCTTGGGCAGCAACCATTTCAGATAGCCGAGCAAAAAATCAATATTCAGACTGCGTTCATGCGCTTCATCGATGATCAGGGTGTCATACTGATTCAGATACGGATCATGCTGGGATTCTGCCAGCAGAATCCCGTCGGTCATTAGCTTGACCAATGATTGCGGATGGGTTTTATCGTGAAACCTGACTTTATAGCCCACCGCCTGACCGATAGGCTGGCCCAGCTCTTCGGCGATACGATTTGCCACGGTACGGGCGGCAATCCGGCGCGGCTGGGTATGACCAATCAGACCAGTGATACCCCGCCCGATCTCCAGACAGATTTTCGGTAGCTGAGTGGTTTTTCCGGAACCGGTTTCACCACACACGATCACCACCTGATGCTGACCTATCAAGGCTGCAATATCATCTTTCTTGGCAGTAACCGGCAAATCAGGATAATCAATCACCGGTATCGAGGCACGGCGCTGCTGACTGCGGCTGACAGACGCTTCGATCTTGCTGCGGAGTTGTTGCAAGCCTGGATTAATGTCCTCGGCTTTGCCTAATTGCGAACGCAGGCGATCCAGCTGCCGCTTGAAATGATGGCGGTCGCCATTCATACAGCCCGGAAGCTGTTTGAGCAATTGCTTTAAAGTATCGTGAGCCGACATACGCTAACTAACAACCAACTAAGTTTGAACAATGACTGATTTCCTTACGGATGATTATTTGTTTGTCTACGGCAGCCTGCGTAAAGCAGCGGGTCGCAGCGAACATGGCGAAATGTGCCGCTATTGCCACTGGGTGGGTAACGGCTTTATTCAGGCCGTGTTGTACCGGATTGATCACTATCCCGGCGCCGTCGCCTCGCATCTGGACAGCGACCGGGTCTGGGGTGAAATTTACCGGATCAGCGATCACAATCGCCTATTTGCC
This sequence comes from uncultured Pseudomonadota bacterium, assembly GCA_903902945.1. Lineage (GTDB taxonomy): Bacteria > Pseudomonadota > Gammaproteobacteria > Methylococcales > Methylomonadaceae > Methylomonas. The sequence continues at coordinate 9,135 of CAIUWU010000058.1, read as the reverse complement.
TGTCTGGATCATTATGAACAATGCAGCGCCGCTTTCGCTGAACCGCATGAATATCGGCGCCAACAGCTGACAGTGACTCATAACAACGGTGACCGGCTGCCAGCCTGGGTTTATCTGTTCAATCACAGCATTGCCGATAAACCCCGCATACTATCCGGCGATTTTGTCGATTATCTGAGCAGCAATGCCATCCGCAGTGTGGTTTAACCCGCCGCCAGTTCCCGGTAGGCTGAATTGAAATACAGCAAAGGCTCACCTTCGCGGCAATGTACAGCCTGTACCTCACCGATCACAATCCAGTGACTGCCAGCCTTAACCTGTTCAACCAGCCTACATTCCAGACTGGCAATTGCCTGATTCAACAGCGGCGCACCCGTGACACCCGCCTCCCAGTCGACATTGGCAAAACGTTCCTGCTGATTGCTGCCACCGGCAAACTGATTGGACACTGTTTGCTGATCGGCATTAAGCACATTCACCGCAAAAGTTTTCTGATCCTGAATCAAAGCCCCGGTATCGGCCGACTGATTCAGACATACCAACACTTGTGGCGGTTCAGCCGATACACTGCTGAAGGCAGTAACCGTCATACCCTTGGGACCTTCAGCTTCTGAGTAGGCGGTGACCACAGTCACGCCACTGGCCCACAGTTTCAGTGCATTCTTAAATTGATTGGCATCAACGCTCATAATATTCCTCTAATAATCGGCACAAGCACCAAACAGACTTAGCGCTTGAGACTTTTCCTTAAATCGTAATGGTAAATAAATCCCGGCAAGGCAAACACCGCAAACAGACATAGAGTCGCCACATAAAATTCCCAGGTCTGATGATAAAGCGTGCCGGTTGCCTGATATTCCAGCGCAACCGCCAGCAATGCCGTCAGCCCGTAATACGACAGCCATTCCAGCCAGCGCCAGGCAGCGGTTTTAGTGAGGGTGACCGTCAGCAGAAAGCGTTCGGTCAGCCAAGGCAAATTGGCCGCGAGCAGCGCGACTGTCAGCAAAAAACTGTAAGTTGCCGAGCCTGGCATCAGTTTTTCGGACGCATGTGCGGAAACAACAACACATCGCGAATACTGGGCGAATTGGTAAACAGCATCACCAGCCGATCGATCCCGATTCCCTCGCCGGCAGTCGGCGGCATACCGTGTTCCAGCGCGGTAATGTAATCGGCATCGAAATGCATGGCTTCGTTGTCGCCGGCTTCTTTTTCCTCGACTTGTTTCTGGAACCGTTCGGCCTGATCTTCGGCGTCGTTGAGCTCGGTAAAGCCATTGGCAATTTCCCGGCCACCGACAAAAAACTCAAAACGGTCCGTCACATGCGGGTCGTTATCATTACGGCGCGCCAACGGTGATACTTCCACCGGATAAGCGGTAATGAAAGTCGGTTGCATCAGACGATGTTCAACGGTTTTTTCGAAAATTTCGATCTGCACCTTACCCAGACCGTAACTGTCCTTGACCGGAATTTTCAGATTTTCTGCCACCTTGACCGCCGCTTCACGGCTGTTTAAATCTGCCAGTGTCAGTTCAGGGTTGAAATGCAGAATCGATTCAATCACCGTCATACGGGCAAACGGCTTGCCGAAGTCGTATTGATCACCCTGATACTCGATCACCTGGCTACCAACGATATCCTCGGCTATGCCTTTTAACATTGCTTCGGTGAGATCCATCAGTTCGCCGTATTCGGCATAGGCCTGATAAAACTCCAGCATGGTGAACTCTGGATTATGGCGGGTGGATAAGCCTTCATTACGGAAGTTACGGTTGATTTCGAACACCCGTTCAAAACCACCGACCACCAGCCGTTTCAGATACAGCTCCGGGGCAATCCGCAGATACAAATCCATATCCAGGGCATTGTGGAAAGTGGTGAAAGGTCGTGCGGTGGCGCCACCGGGGATGACTTGCATCATCGGGGTTTCGACTTCCAGAAAATCACGCGCCGTCAGAAAATCACGAATATAGGCGACAATCTTGGAACGCATCACAAAGGTGTTGCGCGCCTCCTGACTCATGATCAGATCCAGATAACGCTGACGATATTTGATTTCCTGATCGGCGATACCGTGGAATTTTTCCGGCAATGGCCGCAACGCCTTAGTCAGCAGACGAATATCATCCACCTTGACACTGAGTTCACCGACCTTGGTTTTAAACAGCACACCTTCGGCACCGATAATGTCGCCGATGTCCCATTTTTTGAACTGGTCGTTATACACACCTTCCGGCAGATTATCGCGCGCCACATAAACCTGAATCTGACCCGACATATCCTGCAAATGGCAGAAACTGGCTTTACCCATGATCCGGCGAGTCATCATCCGACCGGCAATCTTGACCCGCACCGGTTCGACCAATAACGCTTCTTCGCTTTTGTCACCATATTCAGCTAACACCTGACCGGCAATGACATTACGGCGGAAATCGGTCGGAAACGCGATGCCTTCTTCGCGCAGGGCGCTCAGTTTTTCGCGGCGCTGTTTAATCTGTTCTTGTTCGTCGTGTTCGAGTTCTGACATGGCTATGACAATCTATAAAATTTCAAAAATAAGGTGTGACGTTATGACTATAAGCCGCTCTTGAGACTGGCTTCGATAAACTGATCCAGAGCACCATCGAGAACCGCCTGGGTGTTGCCGGTTTCGACATTGGTACGCAAATCCTTGATCCGCGACTGATCCAGCACATAAGAGCGAATCTGACTACCCCAGCCAATATCGGATTTGGAATCTTCCACCGCCTGCTGGCTTTCGTTGCGTTTCAGCATTTCCAGCTCATACAGTTTGGCTTTCAGCTGTTTCATCGCTGTGTCTTTGTTTTTATGCTGAGAACGGTCACTCTGGCACTGTACCACGATGCCGGAAGGATTATGGGTGATACGCACCGCTGATTCAGTCCGGTTGACGTGCTGACCACCGGCACCGCTGGCGCGATAAACGTCGATCCGCAAATCGGCCGGATTAATGTCAATTTCAATATCGTCATCAATCTCCGGCGAGACAAATACCGACGCAAATGAGGTATGACGGCGATTACCGGAATCGAACGGTGATTTTCTGACCAGCCGATGTACACCGGTTTCGGTACGCAGCCAGCCAAAGGCATACGGGCCTTCAAATTTGATAGTGGCACTCTTGATGCCGGCCACATCGCCCGGTGATTCTTCGATCAGTTCGGTTTTGAAGCCTTTCGCCTCACCCCAGCGTAAATACATGCGCTCAATCATGGATGCCCAATCCTGCGCTTCGGTACCGCCCGAACCGGACTGAATATCCAGAAACGCGTTATTGGCATCCATTTCGCCGGAGAACATGCGCTGAAACTCCAAGCCTGCCACGCGGCTTTCAAACTGATCGACATCGGCAGCGACTACGTCAACAGTATCGGCATCGTTTTCTTCAACCGCCATCAGCAACAGTTCTTCGGCATCATTCAGCCCCTGTTCCAGTTCGATAATGGTATTGACAATGCCTTCCAACATACTGCGCTCTTTACCCAGCGCCTGCGCCTGTTCGGGCTTATTCCATACCGCCGGATCTTCCAGCTCTCGTAACACCTCAACCAGCCGTTCACTTTTGGTATCAAAATCCAGGTAGCTTTTCAGGCTGACACCACGCTCACGCAAATCAGCAATCTTGTATTTAATCGGATTAATTTCTTGCATGCACTCACTATCCAAAACGCGATACCGGCATCAACCGGCAAAAATGGCGTGATTATAAACGATTAGACCCAAAGCTTGCCGCGAAAAGCACCTGATGCCCGCATAACACCTGCTAAATCGCCTATACCGTAGCGAACGCTCCAGGCAATCTGGATTGCTAACCCGGCCCGACGACCTCAGGCAGTCCCTGCTGAGATGACAACCGCAAAAGCATTGATTGTAGTGATCTGGCGCCAAAGCCTCAGCGCAGCATAGCCTTGACCAGATTGCCCCTATGCCGCGCCGAGCAACCGGTTCTGAGACCGGAAACAGTCATTTGCTGCGTCAGCAGTAGCGAAAGCCCCGCTCACAAGGTATAACAAGATCCGCCTCGACACAGTGGAGTCAACCATGAACACAACCGCCTGTACTTATATTATCTTCGGCGCCACCGGCAATCTGGCCCGCCTGAAACTGATTCCGGGTTTTTATCATCTGGAACTAGAACATAAGCTGCCCGCCGGCACCCGTATTCTGGCAATAGGCCGCCGTAGCTGGGATAGACAAACCTGGCTGGACGATGTCGAGCAGTTATTGCGCCAGTCCGGCCACGATTTTGACGCCGCGACCTTCAAGCGCTTCAGCGAACGGCTGGATTACCATCAAGGCGATCTTGAGCAAACCGAGTGTTATCAGACCCTGGCCAAAAAACTGACACATGACCACAGCTTCCCCCGCCATATGGCTTTTTATCTGGCTATTAGTCCGGACCATTTTGCCGCTGTCATCGAATCCTTGAGTGCGGTCAATCTGTTACAGGAAAACCAAGGCTGGCGGCGCGTGGTAATCGAAAAACCGTTTGGCTACGACTTGGCCAGCGCCCGCCTGCTGCAACAACGTTTGCAGCAGCATCTGAGTGAACAGCAAATCTATCGCATCGATCATTATCTGGGCAAAGGCATGGTGCAGAATGTCCTGGTATTCCGCTTTGCCAATATCATGATGGAACCGTTGTGGAACCGTAACTATATTGACCATATCCAGATTACTCACGCCGAACAGCTGGGGATTGGCAGCCGCGGCGACTATTACGACAAGGCCGGTGCCTTGCGTGACATGGTGCAAAGCCATCTGTTACAGCTGATGACGCTGATTGCAATGGAACCGCCTGCGACCATGGATGCCGAATCGCTGCGCGATGAAAAAGTCAAAGTGCTGAAATCGATACGTCCCGTGGAACTGACCACCCTCGATCAGCAGGCTGTCCGCGGCCAGTACCGTGAAGGCAGCATTGGCGGTCAGCCTGTCAGTGCTTACCGGGAAGAAAATCATGTCGCCAGCCATAGCAATACCGAAACCTATGCAGCACTGAAACTGTTTATTGATAACTGGCGCTGGCGTGGAGTGCCGTTTTATCTGCGCACCGGCAAACGCCTGGCCGATGCCCAATCATCGATTGCGATTTGTTTCCGGCACCCGCCGTTGCAGTTTTTCAAAGACACCCATGTGCGCTGCATGACGCCTAACTGGTTATTGCTTGGCATACAACCGGAAGAATGTATTCGCATGGAACTGACCGTGAAGGAATCCGGGCTGGAAATGCGCACCCGCACCAGCAGTCTCGATGCCAGTTTTCGTGAGCCCGATCAGCGCCGGGTGGATGCCTATGAAGATTTACTGCTCGATGTCATGAAAGGCGACCGCTCGCTGTTTCTGCGTTTCGATGAAGTCGAACATGCCTGGCAGATCGTCGATCCGGTACTGGCACACTGGGCTGTCGATCAAAAACCGATTGCCACTTATGCAGCGGGCAGTTGGGGCCCCGAAACAAGCCGGCGGATTTTTGAAAAATCCGCCCAATACTGGCGTACCAGTCTATTACCGGAATGTCAGCCGGACGCCTAAACGCTTAGGCTGCGCTGATAGCGACGCCATGACCAGAGCATAAAGCCCAGACCGGCAACCACAAACGGAATACTCAGTAATTGCCCGGTATTCAGCATTAAGCCGTTGTCGTACATGGCCTGTTCGGTTTTGAAATATTCGAGCAGGAAACGGGCAAAAAACAACAGGCTGATAAAGCAGCCGAATACGAAGCCCGACAATGGTTTGTCGCAGGTTTTGCGATAAATCAACAGCGAGAGCAGATATATCAGCACATAACTGGCGGCTTCATACAGTTGCACCGGATGACGCGGCAAATCATCAACACGCTCGAACACCACGCCCCAAGCCGAGTCGGTCGGGGTGCCGAGAATTTCCGAATTGAAAAAATTGCCGATGCGGATGCAGGCACCGGCCAGCGCAGTTGGAATCGATACCCGGTCCAACAACCACAGATAACCATCCCCGCTATGTTTGCTGTACAGATACAACCCCAAAATAATCCCCAGCGTGGCGCCATGACTGGCAAGCCCGCCCTCCCAGATCGCCAGAATCTTTAACGGATTGGCCAGATAATAAGCCGGATCGTACAGCAAAGTGTGCCCCAATCTGGCGCCGACTATAGTTGCCACCGCCATGTACCATAACAGCGTATCCAGTTCTTCCAGGTTCTTGCCTTCACGTTTGTATATCCACTGCATGGTCATAAAACTGACGACAAAACCGGTGGCAAACATCAGCCCATACCAGCGGATTTTCAAAAAACCAAATTCAATAAAGAGGGGATCTACGTTCCAGATCAGATGCTGCATAGTCTTGAGCTAAAGATGATTTAAGGAGGGCGACAGTATAGCGTTAAATGGCAGCCGGCAACGGTCAGTAAAGACTGACAGCAACCATCAATGACTCAGGCATCAACCGCCAGCTGCACCCTGCCATCGATTACCCGCACCGGATAAGCCGCAATGTCTTCGTAGGCTGGCGCACATTTAACCGCGCCGGTCTTGACACAAAAGCGTGCCCCGTGGCGCGGACAGACGATTTCATCGCCTTCCAGTGCCCCGCTGGCAATTTCAGTGCCGTCGTGGGAGCAGACATCGGCAATCGCATAAAAACCATCATTCAATCGGAATACCGCGACATCGACACCGTCAGCATCGACCACGATATGTTCACCGACAGCCAGTGCCGATTCGGCAATTACATCTAACCAATTACTCATCAACCACCTTTCAAATACACATCATAACGTAACAATTTACTGGTAAAACTCATGCTGGGTGTAGCACCGAGCGGTTCGGCATCATCCGGCCCTTTCACTACCACCCGCTTGCCAGCCGCCTGCATCGCCGCTTCGAACAACTGTTGTTTATCCAGATCATCCCCAAGAATATCGCGCAATACCGCCATCGATTTGCGGGTAGCCGCTGACTTTTTACGCTTGGGGGGAAACATAGGATCGAGATAAATGCAATCCGGCGCTTCCGGCAAGGCCGCCAGCAGCTCAATCGCGTTCCCGGCCTGCAATTGCGGCACCTGTAACTGGCGGTTCAGCACCCAGTCTTTTTGCGCCAAACGCTGCAATCCGTCAGCAATCAACGCCGCCATCACCGGCGAACGTTCGATACAGCTGACCTGATAGCCCATGCGAAACAAAGCCAGACTGTCCTGCGCCCAGCCACAGGTGGCATCGACAATCGTCAGGGTTTTCTTACCGACCGCCTGGGCCAGTAAATCTTTTTTGGGGGCAGGATAAGAATGCTGTTCGCCTGGACGGGGATCAATCTCGACCATCAGGCCGCCTTTTTTGAGACTGGCGGCATCCAGCAGTTTCAGACAACCATCGCGATAACTCAGATAAAACGCCCAGGGCGCATGTTTATCGATACTGGCACTATCCAACACGGGGACACCCAGTTTTAAGGCCAGTTGTTCACTGGCCAGGCGCTGCGCCTGATCGGTACAGAGCACTGCCAGTGCGTCAGTGACCGCCGTCACCTTGCTTATTCCGTTGAAATCGATTGTTGCTGATTCTTCAGCGCCGCATCCAGCGTATGCCAAGCCAGCGTCGCACATTTGACCCGGGCCGGATATTCGCGTACCCCGGCCAGCACGGCCAGTTTACCTAAGGCTTCTAATTGCAGATCATGATCTTTACCGGTTGCCATTTCATGGAATTGTTTGAATAAAGCATCGGCTTCGGTTTCGGTTTTTCCTTTGATAATTTCAGTCATCAGCGAAACTGAAGCGGTGGAAATCGCACAACCCGAACCTTGAAAACTGGCATCACGGATCGTGCCGTCTTCAACTTTCAAAAACAGCGTCAGCCGGTCGCCACACAGCGGATTAAAGCCTTCCACCTGACGATTGGCGTCAGCCATGACCCGGAAATTGCGGGGATTGCGGTTGTGATCAAATATCACTTCCTGATACAGATCGCGTAAATCTTCAAACATTAGCCAAATACCTCAATTAGGGAACGGACGCCTTGCAGCAATACATCGACTTCTTCGCGGGTATTGTACAGGGCAAACGATGCGCGTGCCGTCGCCGGAACACCATAAAAATCCATCACCGGCATCGCACAATGATGACCTGCCCGGATCGCGATCCCGAGACTGTCCAGCATGGTACCGATATCATGCGGATGAATGCGATCCAGCGTAAACGACAGAATCCCGCCTTTGTGGGCCGCCTGACCAATGATATTCAAACCTTTAATCTGCCGAGCCTGCTCGGTGGCATAACACAGCAAATCGGCTTCGTGAGCGGCAATCTGGTCCATACCCAACGCAGTTAAATAATCAATCGCCGCACCCAGACCAATAATTTCGGCAATCGCCGGGGTTCCGGCTTCAAATTTATGCGGCAGACCAGCATATTCGGTTTTTTCGAACGTCACCTGACGAATCATGTCACCACCACCCTGATAGGGCGGCATGGCTTCCAGCAAAGCTTGTTTGCCATACAGCACCCCAGTACCCGAAGGGCCATATAGCTTGTGACCGGAGAACACGTAAAAATCACAATCCAAAACCTGTACATCGACTGCCATGTGCGGAATCGCCTGAGCGCCGTCCAGCAACACTGGAATATTCCGAGCATGCGCCGCAGTAATGATCTGTTCCACCGGATTAATCGTACCCAACGCATTAGACATATGACTGATAGCTACCAGTTTGGTTTTGGCATTCAGCAGTGCCTCGAACTGGTCGAAGATCAATTCGCCCGCCTGATTCATCGGCGCGACTCTGAGCACCGCGCCGATCTGCTGACACAGCATTTGCCAAGGCACGATGTTGGCGTGATGCTCCATCGCACTGATAACGATTTCATCACCGGCTTGCAATTGCGAACGACCATAACTTTGCGCCACCAGATTGATGGCTTCGGTCGCACCGCGCACGAAAATAATTTCCTTGCTGCTGGCGGCATTGATGAAGGCCCGGACTTTTTCCCGTGCCGCTTCAAAACGATCAGTCGCCCTGACACTCAGGGTATGAACCCCCCGATGAATATTGGCGTATTCATGACTATAGGTGTGGACAATACTGTCAATTACAGCCTGCGGTTTCTGACAGCTAGCGGCATTGTCCAG
>CAIUWU010000057.1 GCA_903902945.1 uncultured Pseudomonadota bacterium | reverse complement strand
TGGCTTTTTACAATGGCCGTCGATCGCACTCAACATTGGGCTACCAATCCCCGATCGAATTCGAGCGGGAATTTTTGAGAGACGCTGCCTAAACAGGTGTCCGGTTTTTGTTGACCATTACACCCTGATAGCCAGCCTGTTATGGTTGATTAATCAATTTTTCACTGATTATTGATATTAGGCGGGGCGTCGGTTGTCGGTAATATATCGCCCCAGTCGGTGCGTTCGGTCATGGTTTTGCGGATATTCTCCGGCAGGATAGCCTGGCCCTGACGTAACTCCCAGCCACCGCCCAGTGCTTTATATAAAGCAATCAAATGGCGGGCGCGGTCGCTTTGCGCCGAGGTCAGCCGGTCTTGCTGCTGCACCAGAAACTGTTGCGCATTCAAAACCCGGTTGTAATCGTCCAGCCCCTGTTGGTACTGGCTCAGCGCAATATCCACGGCGCGTTTGCAGGCATCGACGCTGCTTTGCAGTTCGCTGATTTGCTGATGATTTTTGGTAAAACCCACCATCGCGTCTTCCACTTCGCGCAAGGCATTCAACACACTGTGCTGATAGTTAACCAGCTGTTCCTGAAATTTGGCATCCTGCACCCGGACATTATTCTGCAAACGGCCATAATGCAGAATCGGCCAGCTGATGGTCGGGCCGATTTTGGCCGCCATTGCATGAGCGCCAAACACATCAAAAGCGTCGATACCCTGGGTCGAGCCGGCCAGCGTGCCGATACTGCCCTGCAGTGACAAGCGGGGAAATAAATCGGCTTTGGCAATACCGATCATCGCCGACTGGGCGGCGGCTTTTTGTTCTTCTTTGCGGACGTCGGGACGGCGGCGGATCACATCCGCCGGAATGCCGACCACCACTGCTGCCGGCGCCGCAGGAATCGCGCTGCTGTCTTTCAGCAACGCATGCAGATCATTGGGCGCCACTCCCAGCAGAATGCTCAAAGCGTTTTTCGATTGCCGCAGGCCCATTTCCAGCGAGCTCACCAGCGCCCGGGTGGCATGCAGTAAGGATTTGGCCTGCTGCACATCCAGTTCGGTGGTAATGCCGTTGCGATACTGGGCTTCGGCGATGCGCAGACTGCGGGCTTGCAGGTCGGCGTTTTGTTTGGCCAGTGTCAGGCGCTGTTCAAAAGCCCGGATCTGCGTGTAAGTGGACGCAACTTCGGCGGTCAGACTGACCAGCAAATCGTCGTAACTCAGTTCAGACACCGATAGCAAGGCATCGGCCGACTCGATGCCACGGCGGAATTTGCCCCAGATATCCACTTCCCAGATGGCGTCAAAACCGACATCAAACGAGGTGTAATAACGGTCAAAGGTTGTAAAGTTGGCTTCGTTGGCACTGTGCTGGTTATGAAACAGGCTGGCGCCCAGTTCCTGTTTTTGCGGAAACAGATTACCGCGGGCAATCCCCAGTTTTGCTCGGGCTTCGACGATCCGGATCGCGGCTGCCTGCAGATTGAGGTTGTCATGATAGGCGAGCTCAATCAGATGATTCAGCGTCTGATCATTGAACACTTTCCACCAATCTTTGTAGTCAGCGCTGGCTTGGGTGGCCTGCGAGGCATCGCTCCAGTTTTCCGCCAGTTTCGGCTCCGGCGCTTTAAAGTCCGGTCCCAGCCGCATGCATCCGCCCAGACTCACCGAACTCAGCGCTAGCGCAACCAGTAACAAAGCGGGTTTGAGGGCCGGGGTGTCTGATCCGTCGGCATGTTTAGCTTCAGGTAAGGGCTTATTCATGACGCTCTCCCTGAGGGCTGGCGATTTTGATCGGCACAATCGTCGGCGGCGGGGTTTTGTTGAGATTACTAAAAGTCGCGGGATTGGCGAGATTTTTGCCCTGATCGCCGAGCACCGGTTCCAGTTTCAGCGCCGGTAATAACAGGTAGCTGAAACACAATGTCAGTAACAGGGTCAGCGGCCAAAACACCAGCCAGAAAGGGTAGGTGGCGGTGACGTATTCATAAATCCGCATAATGCGGATTTGTTCTGAAGTATGCGACAGATAATCCTCATATTCGTGCGGGTCAAAGCCGCGCAGAAAGTTCAGCAACTGAAAAAACTCACCGCTGCGATTGCTTTCGTAAGCCTGATGCAGCTGAACATTCAAGGCTTTCAGCTGGCGTTTGTGAAACTGCGGATTAGCGGTTCCCTGGGTCTGTGCCAGATAAAAAATCAGGTCTTCAACGTTTTCTGCTTCTTGTGGCAAGGTCAGATGCGGCACGATATAGCGCCACATGCCGGGGCGGGTGTGATGAGCGGCATAAATATGATTCAGATAATGCAGCAAGACATCCATGACTTCCGCCGAACCGATGGCTTGCAGACTCTTGAGCGCCTGGGTTTTCACCAGCAGTTCTTCCGGGGTTTGCGACAGGGTGGTGATCAGGCTCTGAATGATCTGTTTTTCTGCTTCGCTCCAGGACGGTGAGGCATCACCGACCACCGACTGATTGGCAACCCCATCATTCAAAATCAAATCCAGCGTATATAGCGCTTTTTGTTTGTCGCCCAGACTCGCCAGTGCTGCCACTGCCCAGCAACGGCTGAAGGCATCCGAACTGCTGCGATAGTTTTGCAGCATCCGCAAGATTTCGGTGAACTTGGGATCACTGGAGCCCTGGGTATCTTTGATGGCGAAGTTGGCTACTGCGATTGCCGCAAGCCGTCTGACTTCCGGATTCTGATCGCGCATCAGCTCAAAAATCAGCGGTATCGTGGTGGGTTGTTTTTGTCTGGCCAGTTGCCAGGCCAGATTGGCTCTGATCGCCGGATCGGGATCGATCACGAGTTGATCCAGGGCCTGTGTATCATGGCTGGCAAGCTTGACCAGCAGCTGCTGATACTGATCGGGGCTTAACTGCATCAAAATGCTGTCGGCGGCGGGAGCGCTATTTTCGTTATCGAGTTTTTTTAGACTGCGGCGGATGTATTCTTCGGTAAAGGATGCCCCGGCAAAGCGTTCCAGAGCCGGATATTTTTTGCGATTGAGGAAGCCGGCAATGGTTTTTGGTTCTGAAACCTGATACAGATTGGGCGGCTGAATACCAAAACGCTGACTGATAAATTGATCCAGACGCGCTTGCGAATAACTGATGGTCGGCAATATTTTTTTGCGGTAATCCAGCAGCGCCGCTTCAGCCGGTTTGCCGATAACCTCAAAGCCATGCAAGATCGCCTCGCGTTTATTCAGATACAGTTGCAGATAGTCTTTATTCAGGCGTTGCAGACGCGGATAGTCGCGGTCCAGGGCGTCGTAGAGACTGATCAGCGGATTCAGTAAGCGGATATCGGCAGCAAAATGCTCGACCATGAAATGGATCAGATCCACTTTATGCGATTCATCTACCGCATTGTCGGCCAGTAAAGCCAGCAAGCCATGAAAGCGTTCATCGAGTTGGCGCTTTTTAAATGCCTGTTCATCGCGATCCAGCAAATTCCAGGTTTCGACCAGCGTTTTGTAGCGGGCCTGGGAAATGGCGCTTTCGTGTAGCAGATCGTCGATATTGCTGCGATCCAGCGCCCGGCGGCGCATCTGGGTAGTTTCTACTGAGGCGCTGTTCAGCTGGTTAGCGAAAGCGGTTAAGTTTTGCTGTTGCTGTTCGCGCAGGCTTTGTAACACCTGACGGATGCGGGAATCGATTGCCATCAGCGGCCACAACGCCTGCCATTCCAGTGCCGTTTCAGCAAATTGTGCCCGGGCTTGTCGGCTATCGGCTGGCTGTCGCGGCGGCTCGGCAACGCTGACGTTTGCCAGCAATGGCAAACCGGTCAACGGATAAAGGCTTAAATCCTGTTCGCTAAACGGGTGCGGCTGATTGGAGGAAATCGCCCAAAAAGGCTGGTCACTATAGGGAATCTGCGAAATGGTATAGAGATATCCACACCAGATCAGCAGTGTGACCAGCAGGCCGTGGTAAAAAATTTTGGGCCAGAAGTGGCTGAAAAAAATCCGGAAACTCAGCACGCAGATGACAAAGGCGCTGGCGCCGATTTGTACCGCTGCCGGGAGGTTGAATTCGCTGATCAGCAGGATCAATGCCGTCGCCAGCAGTAATGCCAGAACAATCGTGATAACGCGTTTTTCGCTGGCATTTTTGGCTCTAAATTGGGCCATTTGCAGCAAGATGGCCGGCAGTATCGCCAGTAACAGTGTAATCAAAAGCATGAGCAGCCCCGGGTTATTGTTGTTTTTAGTCGGACAAACTGGTGATGGCTAACGCTGTTTTTCTCTCAGGCGACCTCAACGACGGATTGATTGGCTGCACGCGGCAGGTGGCGGTATAAAAACAGGCGTTGTGGTTCTTCCAGATAAACGGTCGGAATTCTGATTTCATAATCTTGCAGCCGGTTGCTGACGACAAAATGCTCTTCGCCGTCAATCTGTTGCAAAACCCCAATGAATTTGCCGGTCTGTCTGTATTTGGGCGCGTCTACCAGCGTGCCACGGTCTTTACCGGCACCCGCTGACAGTCTGATTTCATGAACCGCCGGTGACAGTCCGGGCGCGGCGCGGTTGATGGCGATACTGATTTCCTGATTATTCAGTGCAACCAGTCCCAGACCTTGATGAGCATTTACGGCTGCGGCAGGCGGCGTTTGGTCCGAGCGCGGCTGCATGGTTTGCAGATGAATATCCATCGGCGATACCGGATGCTTGGTCGACTGAATCTGTGCCTGATTGGCGGTGTCGGCTTCGCCGGCGATATGTTTCAGATCGATGCCGATGGCTAGCAGCCCCTGATAAATCAGTTCCGCTCCTGGCACCCAGCGAATCACATCCCAGACTGCACGGTCGATGATGGCTTTACGACGTTCGCCCAGAATAAATTCCACGATCAGGCCATCGGATAAATCGATCAATCGCCGGTTGATCATCCGTAATATTTCGGATGACAAGCGGTGGTCGTATTGCTGTCTCAAACTGCTCAGACTGTCGGACAGCACCAGCTGATAGGGCCGGGCTTTTTTATCCGCAGGGCTGCGATTCATGTAATGCGAGCCAAAGCGCACTTTATCGCGTGACTGAGGCTGGCCGTTGTTGAAGCGGATACCGCCGATTTGGGCAAACACCATGTTTTCTTCGGCGGCGTTATTGGCTTCTTCGATACCCATGCGTTCGTCGGGGGTGCGATGAATCGTTACCACGCCACGGTGGGCGCGAATCCCGTAGCGGTGTAAAGCGTCCTGCACGGTGTCGGCCCAGTAGAAAAACGGCGTAATAAAAGCCGGTGCATTGGCAAACAGCGTGGCGTTATAGCGTTCTATGATCCGGGCAATATAACGGCGATCGATATACAACTCGGCCCTGGCGCCGATCCGTTCCAGTAGCGGCCGACCTTGCCAGTAACGTATGCCGCAATGAATCAGCCACAGTGCCAATAAAAATAAAGTGGCATCCAGCACATGCGCTAGCATCGGGATGCCGGGCAGTGCCGAAAACGGTGCGCTGAGCAAGGCAAACACCGGGATGCCGAAGAGGGTGGCTATGAAAATGTAAGCGGCGAACAGCGCATAAGCACGCACATACTCGATACTGTTTTCGGCACGGGCCTTGGCTTCCTGTTCCAGTGCGGCGCTGTCGGGGCTGATTACCGGCTGGCCGTTGGCATCGCAGCCAATCCGGTTGGGAATTTCCACCTCATAGATCAGGGTCTGGAATTCCCGGAAAGCCTGCAGATCAGCCAGCGACAAATCGGCGCGAATCTCCAGACCGGCCTGGTTCTGGCTGGTATCCCGAAGGCTGATTGCTTGCCGGCACAGATGCAGCAGAATTTCGGTCAGAACCGCGTGGGTGGCGACTGGAATCAGCGTGGCTGATTCGGAACGGCGTCTGCCGTAACTGCCATCGCGCGACCAGGCGCTGAGATTGACAAAGGTATTAGGCAGTTTCGGATCGTGCGGATGAAACCCTTGGCCCAGTGCCTGAGTCATCGAATTCAGAAAGCTTTGTGACAGGACAAAACAGCGTTGCGGGCCGCATAATTGACAGGCTTTGCGAATCGCCGCCAGAGTTGATTGGGTCTGCGCCGAGTTGCTGACGCCAAAAAACAGTGTTCTGTGGGAATAATGGCCGATGCCTTCACGCTGATTGCGTTTCAGTTCTTTAAGAATATTGCCGGCGTTTTCGCTATAGATACGGCAACCGGGCAGGATAGCGTTTAGGGCCAGTCCGAATTCCTTGACCAGATCCTGATTAAAATCCACGCCAAACAGCACCAGATCATAGTGACGCCGGTCGCGCTCAGGACTGGTCAGCTGCTCAAACAATAATTGCGAAAAGTAGTGCAGCGTGGCGTGGTTTTCGGCGCCGGGGTTGAATGAATTGCGGATACGCCGCAGCACACAAGGGATGTCGTGCAAGTCATTCTGGACTTCGTCCCAGGCCGGCAGCGCGGGACGGTTAAAGCGCTCGATCTTGGGATTATCGTTAACAGTGAACCAGTCGCAGTTATCAGCTTGATGATTGCCGATCAGCACGGCATTCGGATCCGGTAACAGGGTTTCCAGCGCGGTGGCGTCAACGCTGACGCGATTGTAGATTTTGATCGGATCTTCGTCCGGCTGAGGA
>CAIUWU010000056.1 GCA_903902945.1 uncultured Pseudomonadota bacterium | reverse complement strand
TCGTCCCAGGCCGGCAGCGCGGGACGGTTAAAGCGCTCGATCTTGGGATTATCGTTAACGGTGAACCAGGCGCAGTGATCAGCCTGATGATTGCCGATCAGCACGGCATTGGGATCCGGTAACAGGGTTTCCAGTGCGGTGGCGTCAACGCTGACCCGGTTGTAGATTTTGATCGGATCTTCGTCCGGCTGAGGACGGTATTCGATAGTCGCAAACTGGCCGTCTTTCAGGTAAATCTGCAAGGCATCATCATCGCTATTACCGGTTTGTAACGCTGAGGTTACCCCTTGCGGTTCGGCACTGCCAAAAATCTCTCCCAGCGTCCGGTTGTGACCGAGCGAAAAAGCCTGGGTTAGTGAAAAGACCGCCAGTCTGGGCTCCAGCGTGGAACAGACCATCAAGGCAAATTCGCCCAGTAAATCGCGTGAGCCCATGCTCATTACATATTTGAGATCGTGACGATAAAAGGCAGTTTCGAACACAGCGATGAAATCGGCTTGCCGTTCCGGGGCCACAGCGGTTTTGATCGCTGCGGCGACCGTGTCACGGATGCTTTGTTTCAGGCTCGGGTTTAAATCGGCCAGCTGTCTGGCCTCGCCGCTCAGAACGGCGGCCTGATCGTTGGCAATGGCTTGGTTGATAAGCACATCGACTTGTTCAGCCCATGGCAGCAATAGATTCAGATCGTAGCGGCCCTGACAAATATCACGGTTGTAATCGAGTCCGGCACTGAAATAGGCGTAACGCAGCGCTTTGTAAGACAAACCGCAGGTATAAATAAAATCAAACCATTCGGCAACGCTGCGGGAATCGGAATTACCCTGAGAACTGGTCACCGGCATTGCCCGCATCAACAGCGCCCGGGCTTCTATCTGGCTGAAATAATGACGCACCAGACGGTTATCGATACAGACTTGTAAATGAACGCCGTCCATGTCGCCATTGTGGGCGATCATGTTGAAGACTTCAGCGCTGACGCTGTGCAGCCGGTTGTGCTCGACCCGGAAATGGGTCATCTGATGGTAGTATTCATACCAGTGCGGCTGGGCGTTATGCCAGTGAGTCGCGCCGCCGGTGGCATAGCGCAAATGCAGCAGAATCGCTTCAAAACCATCGGCCTTGGCATAGGCTTCGCGGCGGGCTTTGTTGAGCAGCTTGTCCATTTTCTGCATTACCACCTTAACGATGTCATCGCGCTTACCTTTGACGGCCTTGTCAAAAATGATCGATAAGGCGTCCAGTTTCTTGACCATGATCGAAAACCCACCCGACTGTCCGCCCCGGGTCGAGGCTTCTCGGGCCAGCAGTTCGATCAGCGTCCGCAGACGCTCCGATACCAGTTGCGGAGACGCTTTTTCTTCGGCCGACAAGTAATAGCGCACCGCAAAAGCCGGGCCACAGGCCAGCGCCCGGTTCCGGCCGTCCAGCACGGTTTTCAGATCCGGCCAGGACAGTGTTGCCAGTAACGAAGCCAGCAGAAAGTAACATCCGGCCAGCTGGCCGATCAAACTGGCCGATGGCATCCAGATGCCCATCAGCAGCATGCCGAGGCCGTTCAGCAGTATGCCGCCGGCGGCAACCAGCCTTAACTGATTGCTGGTCAGCTCGCTGACTGTAATGTGGGGCGTTTGTGACTGGGATTGCGGCAATTCCTGAAACGGCAGCAGACTGCGCAGCAATGCCGATAACGGCATTTGTTCCAGAATAATCTCCGCCCGGAATGGTTTTAAATTTTTTGCTACCAGCGCCAGAGCCAGTGCGTGACCGCAACCATGAATCAGCAAGGCCAAGAGATTGCAACAGCGCAACGGCCAGAACAGCAATTCGGCGCTGATCCGTCTCGCGGTAAGACAAGCGTGGTTGATAGGATTGGGAAAAACCGCTTTCATAATGCTGACCAAGCTGATGTAGCGGAGCTGTCAGGAACAGAGCGCCTTGGCCCGATCGGTTACCGGGTCTAGCTTGCCGGTCCAGCTCATTCGCCAGCGGTAACGCAGTTCCATACTTTTGCTGACCAGAAAAGTCCGTTCGACGTCATAGCCATGATCATTTTTAAATACCTGCCAGCCCAGATCACGGTGCGAGGGTTTTAGCTTGTGGTCGAGATATTGTTCGACGTTTTCGCTGTTGCAGCTCAGGCTCTTAACCCGGCTCAAGGCGAGGTTGTAGTCGTCGTCGGCGCATGCAAGCTGACAGGCCAGCAGCAGAACTGCCGACAGACTGGCTTTCAGGTAGCGTAGGCTGGTTTTGTTATGGCTTAGCAATGGCATGGTTAATCCCGTTGTTTAAGCCAGTAGCCGAAGTAAACGGCTGCAATCAGAATAATGGTAGACAGGCTGGTGGCAGGGTGTTCCAGTGCGTCTCGGTCGCTGCTGAGTGCCAGATGCTGCCAGAAGACAAAATAACCCATGATTAACAGCCAGATGGCTGCAATCAGGCCAAAATGTTTTGAGTGATGTTTTTGCATCACAACCTCCCAATCTTGTTATTATTATCGAGTCGAAACAATAATCAATGAGAGTTTGTTTGTCAAATAATATCGAATCAATACTTATTTTGCGGTTATTGATTTTGCTTGAGCAGATGCTTTGCCAATTGATTGCCTGCTTCGACCAACGGATGAATCACAAAGCTGGCGCCTTGCTGTTTGAGTAAGTTTTCATCTTCGACCAGATAGCAAATAGTGCCGATAGTGCCGGCGAACTGATGTTTGCGCAGCTGACCGATTGCGTTCAGCCGGGTGTCAAAAGAAGGCAGGGTCAGCAGCACGCCCTTAACTTTATCCAGCGGTAATTTTCCCCACAACTCGCTGTCACCGACATCGGCGTAAACCACCCGGCGGCCCAGCGCCAGCTGGGTTTCGATTACCGTCGGATCGGCATCCAGGCCGACCACGCGCTGTTCTTGTCTGATTAAGGTCTGGTAAGCGGCGGCGCCGGTGCGGCCCATGCCGATGATCAGCCATTCGGCGGCACCGAATGACAATGGTAGCCGGTCGGGATGACCGGATTTCTTTTCCAGACGAGTCAGAACCGGTTCCAGCCAGAGAAATAATTGCTGAGAAAAACGGTTCAGTGGCGCAGCAATAGCCAGCGAGCCGGCGACCGCCAGACTGATGATGGAATTCCATTCCTGCGGCAGCAATTGCGCATCGGTAATGGCGCGGGTGGTAATCAGGGCAAACTCGGAATAGGTCATCAAGGCCAGCGATGAAATGAACGCTGTCCGGGCCCGCAGGCCGGAAATCAGATACAAGGCAAAAAACATGAGTCCCTGAACCGGTAATAAGGCCAGCAGGGTAAGCGCCTGATAAATCTGCTGCTGGTTGGGCAACTCACTCAAGCCGATTTGCAGGAAAAAAGCGACCAGAAATAATTCCTTGAGACTCCAGAGCCGTTCCGATAACTCCTCGGTTTTACTGTGATGGGCCAGCATGGCGCCGGTCAGTAAAGCGCCGATGTCGGCGGTCAGTCCCAGTTTTTCGGCGATCACGCCGCCGGAAATAGCCATCGATACTCCCAGTAACAGCTTCAGTTCCGAGCTGCGGCAGGCAGACAACAGCCGGTGAGCGAGGGGTCTTAACAACGGCAGTGCCAGGATGCTCAAGGCCCAGGGCGTGGCCTGTTTGCCTTCGGTCCAGGCCAGCAGGCCGATGGCAACCACGTCTTGCAGAATCAGGATGCTCAATACGTCGCGGCCATGCAGCGAAGACAACTCGCCATTGTCTTCCAGCGCCTTGATCGCAAACACGGTACTGGAAAAAGCCAGACTGATGCCCAGCACCAGGCCACCGGTAATATGCTGGTTGAGCCAGAAAAACACCAGCGCCGACACTATGGCCATCAACAGCAAATGCAGGCCGCCGACCGTCAGTACTTCGCGGCGCAGCAAAGTACGGGCTTTCAATTTCAAGCCAACCGAAAATAACAACAGCTGAATTCCCACTTCTGCCAGATGGCCGAGGCTTTGCAGCGGGGCGATATTGAACGCGTGCAGTAAGTAGCCGGCGATCAGATAGCCGACCATTGGCGGCAGGGCCAGACGAGAAACCAACAGGCCACTGAGGAATGCAGATGCAATCCAGATTAATTCCATGACATCCATATGAAGGTGCTTTGCTTAGAGATAGAACAATGGCCCCCAAGCTTAGCAGAACTGAATCCGCTTGTCCGGCCGCGACCGGCCTTGGCTATCAGGCGCCAGTCAGATTGTGGCGTAGTTTTTTGGCGGTGGTCAGTGACATGGTTTTTTCGACAATGCCCGCTTCAATGGCGCTTTTGAGCTGGTTTTGATTCAGAAACGACAGTTGATGCAGGATCTTGAAAGAGTTGGGCAGCTGGTCGGCAAACTCCAGCGAGATCAGGGTTTTGTTGGCGGCTATCGCCAGCAGCATCGTGGTATAGCCCAGTGATAACAGTTGCTGATGTAAAAATTCTGCATAAATCTGTTCCCAGCAGTCTGATCGTTGGTAATCGGCAATGGTACTGGCAAGAATCAGAATTTTATTTTTGCTACGACTGTTGATTTGTTGTCTTAACGTGTCGATAGCAGCAGTGATGTTGGGCATAAAGAATCAGCAAACAAATTGGGTGCTGAATCATGCAGCAAATATCGAGCCAGATGACCCAGGGTTGTTAACTACTTGATTTGGTTGTTGCTGTAACTCTGCGGCTGGTGCGCATTTGCTTGCCCGGATTGGAAAAGCAGGGCAAATGCCACACTCCCCGGATATTTTAAGTGAAATGACATAGTTTAATTTGTTAAGTAATTTCAATTGGTTATCGCTGTTTTCTGCGACAATTCGCCACATTTTCAAATGGCTGATTTCAACGTAGAGTATTAAGCGCTACCCCAAGTAGCTTAATTTTCTTCCACTTCATATCCGGCGTTCTGCCGGATTTTTTTGGTCGCTGTTCGGGGTTTGGAGTTTTGAGTTTGGGATTGAGATGGCGGGGAGCACCCGCCATCAGCAAGAATCCTTATGGTGACGATATCCCTTGGGTGGTAGCGTGAAGGATTCGGCTTTATTGTAATTAGGTATCGATTCGAAATCAATTATGCGGTTTAAGCGTTGCTGCCGTGTTGTCTGATCGCCCAGGCGATTTCCAAGGCCTGGCGGTTGGCTTTGACATCATGAACTCTGACGATGCTGACACCGGCCATTACTGCCAGCGCCGTGGTCGCGGCGGTGCTGACCGCCAGATCGGCTTCTTGCTCGGAACCGGTAACGGTGCGCAAGCACTGTTTGCGGCTGGTGCCGAGTAATACCGGGATGCCGGTGGCGACAAAACGCGGCAGATGCTGCAGCAGGTCGAGATCATCTGCTAAACGTTTCCCAAAGCCGATGCCGGGATCGATGATCAGCTGTTGGCGGTCGATTCCAGCAGCAACCGCTCGCGCCACGCTGGCCTGTAAACTGTCCAGCACTTCGCCGACCACATCGTTATAAAACGGTTGCTGCTGCATGGTTAACGCGTTGCCCTGTCTGTGCATCAGCACCATAGGGCAGCGTGTTTGTGCGGCGAGCGTTAGCAATTCCGGGTCATCCTGACCGGCTGAAACATCGTTAATGATATTGGCACCTTCGGCCAGCGCCAGACGGGCAACGGCACTCAGGCGGGTATCGATACTGATCGGGATACGGTCTGAAATCTGGGTGCGGATTGCCTTGATGACCGGTATTACCCGATGAATCTGTTCGCCCGATGATACCGACAGGGAATAGGGGCGGGTTGACTCGCCGCCGATGTCGATAATATCGGCACCGTCGGCCAGCATTTGTTCGGTATGTTTCAGGGCGGCGGTCAGGGTATTGAAACGGCCGCCGTCAGAAAAACTGTCGGGCGTGACATTGAGAATACCCATGATCAGAGGCTTGGTGTGGCTGGTAAGCATGAATCGCTCCGCTATCGCTGTTGAATTGCCGCAGAGCATAGCAAAAAAGCTAGCCAGCTTAGTAACTGCCGGCATGCAATGTCAGCGCAAGCGGGGTAGCTTGGGACACGGATGGGTTTTAAGAATTCAATCATTACAGGGGTTTAAAGCCAAGCGATAAAAGAATCGCCGCTTTCTAGGCTTATACCCTTTATCATAAGCCCCCGAATTGCCGCTGAAACTGAATGTGAAGGCGGCCCTTGTCAAAAAATTGTGAACCCGGTTATGAGTTCAATCGTTACTAATAAGCCGCTAAAAAAACTAAGAACTGCACTGGCAATCCTGCAGGGCAGCCGATTACTGTCGACGCTGCTGCATGAGCAGGAAAACACGGTCTCTCATGACCAGACCAAGCGGGTAACCTATCTGACTGCCTTGTTTACCCGGATTCACCGGGAAATGTTCTACGACTGGAAAGAGCAAGTCAGCGTCGATCACTGGCCTGGCACCATGCTGGATGCCGATAAAAGAAAGCGGTTTCGCGAAACCATAGAGCGGCTGGTAATGGATGATGGTAAGAACCGCGATACGGCGCTGTTTGACAACAATGGTTTCGTCATCCGTACCGAAGATATTGCCGAACGATTGGCGTATTTTTATCGCACCATGCGCGCGATCCGGCCCTATTCCTATGGCAATCAGATTACGCTGGATTTGTTTGTGACGGCACTGGGTAATCTGCCGGCCTTCAAAGCCGTGTATGAGTCGGGGATCGATTTTCGGCGTCTGGATGTCAAAGATGCCGCTGTGATGCATGATCTGGACAGTCAGAATCGCCAGATTGCCAGAGCCTTTCGTCATGCGATGGACCCTTCGCGTTGCAAGAGTCTGCACAATCGGCCCAACAGTTATGGCAAATGGCCTGAGAACCGAAAGTTTTTATTAGGGATTCCATTTTTATCGCATACCAGCGAGCAAGGTATTGAATGCTTGGTCACCGTGAATGGCGGGCTGGTTCCTTTTGCCAGCATCGATCTGCAAGCCTTTATTGCCGGACAGCACTTTGCTGATAATCCCTTGAGTGCTTCGGAAACCGTGATCGCTTATTTGCCGGGGACCGAAGATTTGCGCAGTCCGGGTAAAGATAGTATCGATGCGATTCCAATTCGTGCCGATGGCGTGGCGCCGCTGTTCGGGCTGGATGTCAATATTTTGACCGGGCTGCGGCCACCCAGTCAGGCCGAGTTGCTGGATTTATTGCGGCTGTGTGCTGGCGAGCAGGCCAATTTATTTATGCTGGCGGATAACCAAGCACTGAAAAACAAGCTGTTGCAGGTTGCTAGTCATGAAGTTCGTCTGGCGAGAACCGTGGAAATTGCCTATCAGCGGCTGAGTAAAATCAATCAGATTTTGCTGAATGCGGTCGAAACCATTTTTACCGGTAAAACGCCGGTCGAAAAACCGAAAATATTGATGGCGATGGGCGGCGCCGGTGCCGGTAAGACAGCGGTGGAAGAGATGATCGCCGCCCAGTGCGGGGATAATTTTGTGACCGCTTCGCTGGATGAGTTCCGCAAGCTCAGTGATTTATACCGGGTGATGACGGCGGCCAATCATCACAGTGATGATTATGTTTACATCGAACCGTTTGCCAATCGGCTGCGTGATCTGGTCGCCGAGCAGGCGCGTCAGCGGCGGATCAATATTCTTTATGACGGTACCGGTATTCCTTATCACCCGCGCTATTCAACCATTATCAGACGCTTTAAATCGGATGGATTTGAAACCACCATTATCGCGGTTGACGCCTTTCTGACCAAGCCGGCCGGGCGTGAAATCGAATTGTCGCGTTCTGGCGTGATTGCCAGTGTCAAAGCCCGTTTTGAAGCCACCGGCCGGGCTTTGCCCTGGGTGGTAACAGTTGATAAACATATTCGCGCTCCCCGTGCTTTTCTGGATGCCTTGCAGGATCAGGCGCTGGATAAGATTGCCTTGTTCGCCAATG
>CAIUWU010000055.1 GCA_903902945.1 uncultured Pseudomonadota bacterium | reverse complement strand
GCATATGCCGCAGTGGCTGATTGAGTCCAGTGTTGCGCTAAGGTTTTGACAATTCACCCAGCGCTTTATTTCTCCTTTATTAACAAATACTAAAGTTGACTTGCCTAAGTCGCTAACAAAAAACTGATTAATGGCGTATTTTTTGCTGACGTTTCTGGTTTAAACGTCTTTTAGTGTTTGTATGACTCACCCAACTGTTGACGATATCGCGCTGTATTTTTCCAAATACCGTGCCGAAATCTATCGGTTTCTGTTCGGCATTGTGCAATGTGAGCATATTGCCCATGATCTGACTCAGGACACTTATCTGCGCCTGGCGGATTATCAGGGTGGCCGGGAAATTGAAAACCCGCGGGCGTTTTTATACCGCATTGCCAATAATCTGGCGATCGACTATCTCCGCGCTCAAAGCAAACAGACCCAGCTGTTCGTGGAGACAGCGATCGACGATGTAGCGATGGCGCCAGTCGATAACAATACGCCGCCAGACATCATTCAGAACCGGCAACAGCTGGACATCCTGCATCAGGTGATCAATGCCTTGCCCGATAACTGTCGGGATATCATTATCCGCAGTCGTTTCATGGGACAAACTCATGAGCAGATTGCCAGCGAACTGGGAATCTCGAAAAGCTGGGTTGAAAAGAATATTATTCAGGCTTTGCGGCTCTGCAAACTGGCACTGGATAATCAAAAACCTAATTAAAATGACTCCCCAGTGCGGTTATGCGGCTCTGCTTCGTCTTACCTGATAACTTCAAATATTTTCTATTCTCCATGGCACACGGCAATTTATCCGATCATCTGCAACAGCAAGCGCTTGAATGGCTGGTTGTCATGACGTCAGGGGCTGTCGATCAAAACCTGCAAACACAATTTGATCATTGGCTAACTGCAGATCCTTTGCATGCGGAGGCGTATCGCGAAGCCGAAGGGCTTTGGCAGCAGTTGGGACAGCTGGCAGATTACCCGCCTTTCCAGTCGAGCTTGAACCAACTGGCAGTCCCCCGACCCATCCGCCGATCTGTGCGGCGCTGGCCTCGCCATTCACTGGCGATTGCCGCTTGTTCGGCTTTATTTTTGTTGCTGGCCGCTCCTTGGCTGAGTGTGCAACTGCAGGCTGATTACCGAACCGGCAGTGGTGAAACCAAAACCCTGCCATTGGCCGATGGCAGCATGGTGTATCTGAATACCAATAGCGCGATTGCACTCGATGATCGAGCCGACCGGCGTGGTATCCGGCTGCTGCAGGGAGAAGCCGAGTTTGTGGTTAAGAAAGATCCTGTGCGGCCTTTTGTGGTGAGTGTTGGAGACGAAACCATCAAAGCCTTGGGTACCGATTTTATCGTGCGCTGTGAGTCGCAGCAGTTAACCGTCACCATGCTGGAGAGCCGGGTTGAAATCAAAATTCCCGAGCAGGCAGAGACTTTGATTCTTAATCCGGGCGAACAACTGCGTCATCATCATGGCAGTGACTTTGAAGATAAAGTGCTGGTGGATACTCAGAAAGTCAGTGCCTGGCGTCGTGGCAAGCTGATTTTTGAATCGACGCCGTTAAAAACCGTGATCGCCGAAATCAATCGTTACCGTTCTGGTCAAGTAATCCTGTTGAGTGATGATCTGGCACAGTTGCCGGTCAGTGGCGTGTTTGATATTCAGCATCTTGACCGCTTGCTGGGTGTCATAGAGCAATCGCTGGCGGTTAAATCGATACGGGTGAGTGAGCAATTAACCCTGATT
>CAIUWU010000054.1 GCA_903902945.1 uncultured Pseudomonadota bacterium | reverse complement strand
TGGTGCAAGTCACCAAAGACCCTTTAGGTAACAAAGGTGCTCGCCTAACCACCGATATTTCGATTCCATCCCGTTATCAAGTCTACATGCCTTATGCCAGCAATTCCGGGGTTTCGCAGCGAATTGAATGTGATGATGAGCGAATTCGTCTGCGTGCCTGTATCGAAAATTATCTACAAAAACACAATGCACCCGGTGGTTTTATTGCTAGAACTGCAGCCGAATGTGTCGAAGATGTAATTTTGTATTCAGACATGACTTTTCTACACAAATTGTGGGAATCGATTTTAGAGAAAAGCAAAAAAGCCAAGGTCAAAACCCTGATTCATGAAGATTTGCCGTTAAGCATTCGTACTTTACGGGATTTGTATAAAGAAGGTATCGAAAAAGTGCGTGTCGACTCGCGCGAAACCTTTTTACGCCTAGTCGAATTTGCCGAAACTTTTGTGCCGGAAGTGGTTTCCATCATCGAACACTATTCCGGCGAACGACCGGTATTTGATATTTACAACGTCGAAGATGAAATCAGTAAGGCCTTAGATCGCAAAGTAAAACTGAAATCTGGCGGTCATTTGGTGTTCGATCAAACCGAATCAATGACCACGGTTGACGTGAATACCGGCGGTTATGTTGGCGGTCGCAATCTGGAAGAAACTATTTTCAAAACCAATCTGGAAGCGGCACAAACCATTTCCCGCCAGTTACGCTTACGCAATCTAGGCGGAATTATCATCATCGACTTTATCGATATGCAAAGTGAAGACCATAAAAAACAGGTTTTGACCGCCTTGCAACGCAATCTCGATAAAGACCACGCCAAAACTAAAATTACTGAAGTTTCAGCATTAGGCTTGGTGGAAATGACCCGAAAACGGACGCGGGAAAGTTTGGAGCATATTTTGTGCGAACCTTGCATAACCTGTGGTGGTCGCGGGGTATTAAAAACCGCCGAATCAATTTGCCTGGAAATTTTCCGCGAAATTATTCGCGTGGTCAGACAATATAATGTTCAACAAATCATGGTGTTAGCGTCAGAGCAGGTAGTTGAAATGCTGTTAGACGAAGAAGCCGATATGCTGGCAGAATTAGAAACCTTTCTGAACATTGGCATCAAGATTCGCGCCGAAGCCGAATATAATCAAGAACATTACGACGTCGTGCTGCTATAAAGGATAGGCACCTACTTTGTTAATCAAACATTTCTCACGAGCCAGCCGGCATCTGCTGTTTTGGAGTTTAATCACGGTCGCAGTGACGCTGACCGTGGTGCGGATTTTTTTGACTCAAGTCAACAGCTACAAAAGCGAACTTGAGCAACAGATTCAGCAAGCGATTCAGTTGCCAATCCATATCGGCAAACTCGACACCAATATGCGCGGTTTTAGCCCTGGTCTGGTTTTACAAGACATCCATATCGACAGTGATAAAGCCCCGATGCAATTGCAAGAAGTTCGGATTGGCATTGATTTACTGCAATTACTGTTAACCCGCGACCCACTTGCCGCCAGCTGGGTGACCTTAGTCGGCTTAAATATTGATGTCATCCGCAGCGCTGACGGCAAAATCAGCATCAAAGGCATTCCAAGTAGTGATGACCAACCCACTTGGTTGATGCAAGGCAGCCAATACGAAATCTTGCAAAGCCAAGTCCATTGGCAAGATCTGCAGAACAACGGCAAAAGCATTGAATTTGAACGCATCGATTTAGTCTTAAAAAATCATTATTTAGACGGCAGCCACGAACTTCATGTCATCACTCACTTACCCGAACAATACGGCGATTCGCTGCGAATTTCAGCCAATGTCACCGGCAATATCTTTGAACCTGCCAGTCTGCAAGGGCAGCTTTATATTGAAGCCAACAATTT
>CAIUWU010000053.1 GCA_903902945.1 uncultured Pseudomonadota bacterium | reverse complement strand
TCAGTCATCAATTGGCTGCGTTTCTCCATTAAATCACCGCGTCGATAAGCAGCTTCCGCCTGATTTTTGATGGTGTGTGCCAGCGCCATCTCGACAACTTCGCTGGGATAACTGGTAGTTTCCGCAGCCCAGT
Source organism: uncultured Pseudomonadota bacterium (assembly GCA_903902945.1). Lineage (GTDB taxonomy): Bacteria > Pseudomonadota > Gammaproteobacteria > Methylococcales > Methylomonadaceae > Methylomonas. Next base: position 6,160 of record CAIUWU010000053.1, on the reverse strand, counting down.
CTCTAAAGCTAGACCGAAACCCGTGAACGGTAAGCCCCACATCACCCATTCGCTTTAATAATTGTAGCATTGCCATATTAGACAAGCCTTTTTTGGTACCTGGAAAAATAAAGTCATTAATTTTGACCTGTTGCATCTCCAACAAAATATCAACGACCCGTTCGGATAAAGGAATACGATGCGCCCTACCCGCTTTCATGCGTTCACCAGGAATTGTCCAGGTTTTATTGCTCAGATCAATTTCAGCCCATGTAGCACCGATTGATTCATTTGTTCGAGTGGCTGTTAGGATAGTAAATTCGAGGCATTTGGCAGCTACACCGGTTTGAGACCTAAGTTTTGCCATAAATACAGCAATTTCGGCATAAGGCAACGCAGCATGATGTTCAACCTTTTGGACTTTTGAAGGCTTGGGCAGAATTTTATCCAGATGCCCTCGCCAACGCGCTGGGTTTTCCCCTTCGCGATATTTTGTTACGGTAGCCCAGTCCAGTACAGTTTCAATCCTGCCCCGCAAACGGCTGGCAGTTTCGTTTTTGCTGGTCCAAATCGGCTCCAGACATTTGACCACTAGCGGCGTATCGATCTCCGCGACCGGCAATTTACCAAAAACAGGATAGGCGTATTGCATTAGAGTGTTGGTCCACTGCTGAGCGTGTTTCGGATTTTTCCAGCCATGGCGGTTCACTTCAATATAGGCTTCTGCACAATCGGCAAAAGTCATGGCCTTGGCGACCGATAGTTTCAGATCACGTTCTATCTTGCGTTTTTCGGCTAAGGGATTTATGCCTTGTTTGAGCAATTTCCGGTAATCAGCAGCTTTGTCTCTGGCATGTTCCAACGATACATCGACAAGACTGCCAAGCCCTACCTCAGTGGCTTTTTTGTCACGGACGAATTTGAAAATCCAGCTTTTGGATAGAGTAGAGCTGACTTGCAGATATAGGCCACCGCCATCGCTATGATAGCCAGGTGTTTTCAGTGTGCTGACCTTTCTTGCGCTTAGCTTGTTTAGTGTTCGCCCCATAAATCCTACCCTACTTTTGAATGTGGATTTTAGTTTATTTCAATAGACGATACTGGACAAGTATTCTTGCAAGTTATTGTTTTATATTAATCATTTAGGATGATAAAAACTTTTATTGGATTAAATATAAGCGGACTCTCTCTCCGCCATTACTGCAAAGCCCTTGATAATCCATGTTATCAAGGGCTTTTGTTTATGCCGCAGACCTAAAACCACACACAGCAACACTCTACTCAGACTGATTCGGAAGCCATTAGTTTTTTTAATTCCGGAATGCAGGAGCCGCAGCCGGTACCCGCCCCCAAACGCTCACCAATTTCGGCGACAGTTGCAATATCAAAAGCTTTGATCCGCTCACAGAGGGTTTTTTCACCCACATTAAAACAGGCACACACGGTTCGACCGCAATCGACATCATCTTTTGCAGGCCGGCCACTTAACAGATTCAGTCGCTGTTGTCGACTCAGCTGCTGCTCTGCAAACAAACCCGATAACCAATTCAATTCCGGCAAATCCCCGCCACAAGTCACAAACAGACAAAAATCCAACCGCTGCCCCGTTAATCCGGCAAAGCGAAAATCACCGCGAGCAGAATCGTGATAATGCAGATCATGTTCAGATTGAAAGTGATTGCGTAATTGCCAGGCCGCTGTTTCCGCGCTTTGCTGCTGACCGGCCAAAAAATAGCGCCAGACACCATTACCTTTGTTCTTGACCCAATACTCACACTCCAGCTCATCCAACGCCTGCCTGGAAATCAGCAAAGCCTGCCATTGATTTGGCCAGACACTGATTCTTACCGGCGTCTGTTTGCTTTCCGGCTGACCTGACAAAGGATCCGCCACCGGATTGACCAGCGCCCCTACTCGCCCACGACTACTGCTTGCCGCAGTCCAGTGCATAGGGACGAATAAACTGCCCGGTTGTTGTCCAGCCTGAATGTCGACCCGCGCCAGCATCCAGCCCCATCGACTTTCCAGCTTAGCCAGACTGTTCTGGCTTAACCCCAGCCTTGCCGCATCTTCAGGATGAATCTCCACCTGCGGTTCGGGTTTATGACTATTCAGTTTATGAGCCAATCCGCTGCGAGTCATGGTATGCCATTGATCGCGAATCCGTCCGCTGTTGAGGGTAAACGGATACGCGTCGCTGAGCGGATTGACCGGTGGTCTGGCCTCAACAGCAATTAGCTGCGCCTTACCGCTAGCGGTATAAAACCGGTAATCGGCAAACAAACGCTGGGTGCCGTCCGGCGCTTGCGCAGTGACAGGCCACTGAACCGGCTGCAAATTGTCATACGCCTCGGCGTCGATAGCGGCAAAGCCTGAAATATCAAAATCACGCCATTGCTGATCGGGGCAATTCTCAAATCCTGACAAGGCCGCATGTTCAGCAAAGATCTCTGCACTGTTCTGATAAGCAAACTCGGCCTCAAATCCCAGCCGCTGCGCCACCTGACTGATAATCCACCAATCCGGCTTGGCCGCGCCGGCCGGTTTGAATAAGGCTCGCTGCCTGGAAATTCGGCGCTCTAGATTGGTTACCGTACCGTCTTTCTCACTCCAGCCGGTGGCCGGCAATTTAATTCTGGCCAGGGCAACCGTATCGGTATCGGTAATACAGTCCGATACCACCAGCAATGGACAGCCCTGCAATGCCAATCGCACCCGATCGGCATCCGGCATCGACACCACCGGATTGGTACCCATAATCCACAAGGCCTTGATCTGGCCCTTAGCGACGGCCTCAAATAACTCAATCGCTTTTAAACCGGCATGACTGGCCACGTTGTCACTCCCCCAGAACCGTCCGACCAAATCGTGATGCGTCGGATTTTCCAGCGCCAGATGGGCAGCCAACATATTAGACAAGCCCCCTACTTCACGGCCACCCATCGCATTCGGCTGACCGGTAAACGAAAATGGCCCCATGCCGGCCCGCCCAATTTTGGCAGTTGCCAGATGACAATTGATGATCGCATTGCACTTATCCGCCCCCGAACTGGATTGATTAATCCCTTGCGAATAGATACTGACCACCCGCTAGGTTTCTGCAAACCAGCGATAGAACAGCAATAAATCTGTTTGATTCAGACCGCAATGCGCTGCCACTTCACTGCTATCGGCAGCATCACCGATAGCACTCGCCAAAGCTTCGACAAAGCCCTCGCAATGATCCGCAATAAAAGCCCGGTCCAGGGCATCGTGAAAATGCAGATAACTCAGCAAACCATTGAATATCAGTCCATCCATTCCCGGCTTTACCGGCAAATGCAAATCCGCAATATCACAACTGGCCGTTTGACGGGGATCGATCACAACGATTTTCAAGGCCGGATTATCCTCCTTGGCTTTACGAATCCGCTGAAACGCAATCGGATGACACCAAGCCGTATTGGCACCAATCAAGATCAGCAGTTCGGCCTGTTCCAGATCTTCATAACTGCAGGGAACGGCATCGGCACCGAATGCACGTTTATAACCAACTACTGCCGACGACATACACAAGCGCGAATTAGTGTCGATATTGGCCGATCCGATAAAACCTTTCATCAGCTTGTTGGCCACATAATAATCTTCGGTTAGTAATTGCCCCGATACATAAAATGCCACCGCATCAGGCCCGTGCTGCTCAATGACGGTTTTGAAACCACGGGCAACCTGATCTAGCGCGGTATCCCAGTCACACGGTTCACCATCGACCTCGGGATATAACAACCGATTTTCCAGACTAACGGTATCCGCCAGATTGGCACCCTTGCTGCATAAGCGGCCAAAATTGGCCGGGTGACTGGCATCGCCGTGAATCTCGACCAGATGCTGCTCGGCATCGCTGACCTGGGCCACGATACCGCAACCGACACCGCAATAAGGGCAAGTCGTTTTAATGCTGGTCGCACTCATATCGCCATCTCCGGCTGGCTGAACAATAAATTATCCCGAAATGCTGTAATAGTTTGCTGGTCACGAATCAGTTGCAGATAAAAAGCGCTATGACGGGTATCACCATACAGCATCGCTCCCACCAGCCGCTGATTTTTCAGAATCAGTTTCCGGTAAACTCCTAGCCCGGCATCGATAAATAATTGCTGCTGACAGTCGCTGCCGGCTTCGGTGACCCCGACTGAAAACAAATCTATCCCGCTTACTTTTAAAATTGTCGCCGCCAAGCCACGCCGATAGCCAGCCCGGTTATCCCCTGCCAGATAAGCAGCACAGACCTTAGCCTGTTCGTAAGCCGGCGCCACCAGACCAAACACTTCCCCCCGATGCTGAATGCATTCGCCGACCGCAAAAATCGCCGGATCACTGGTCTGTAACTGGTCATTGACCACTATCCCCTGCTCACACAGCAAACCCGCCTGCTTTGCCAGCGCAATATTGGGCTGGATTCCCATGGCCATCACCACCAGATCGCTATCCAGCAAACTGCCGTCATCCAATCTGACCCGGGCCACCTGTTGCAACTCATCAGCAATTATTGCGGTCACTGTCGACTGCAACCGAAAGGCAATTCCCTGGCACTGTAAATGCTGCTGTAACAAACGGCCTGCAGCCTGATCGAGCTGCCGATTGAGAATATGGCCAGCGCGATTGACTACCGTCACTTGCATACCGCGCTGCTGCAAAGCACTAGCGGCTTCCAGCCCCAACAAACCCCCACCGACCACCGTGGCCCGGCCTTGCAATTCACTGACCCTCAGCAAGCTGTGCAGATCAGCCAGATTTCTGAACGCCATCACCCCATTCAATTCAATACCGGCGATATCGGGCATGAGCGGCACTGAACCGGTTGCAATCAGTAACCGATCATAATCAGCCACGCTACCATCGCTAGTGACCACTTGTTTGGCATCACGATCGATCGCGACCACGGTTTTAGGCGGACCACAATGCAAGGTGACCCGATGCCGCCGGTACCAATCGAAATCATGAATCATGATCTGATCCAGAGTTTTGTCGCCGGCCAATAGCGGGGTTAGCATGATGCGATTGTAATTGCCATGCGGCTCGCTGCCGAACACGCTAATCTCATAGGCTGCAGCATCCAGATTCAGCAATTCTTCTACGCTACGCATACCTGCCATGCCGTTGCCAATCACAACCAGTTTTTGTTTCATAGCCCTTCTGCCTCAGAAACTGAGATTGGCTTGCAACCAGATTTTCTGGGTATCAGTAAATGCCGCGTCATTGGTATTGAAATTGGCATATTTGGCCAGCAGCGAATAATGCTTGCCAAATTTTTTCAGTACCGAGAAATCCCATTCCGAACCATAGGCAGTTTTGCCGGTGTCATCGTAAAAGTCGTGATACATGCCCGTCACGATCAGACTGTCGTTGAGCATTTTGTAACTAGCGGTGGCAAACACATCACGAATACCGTTGGCCGGCGTAGTCAGGAATAAATCAGCCCAGCCCTGAAACGCATGATTGGTTCCCAGCGGGGTCTGAAACGCTTTGTTACTGCCATAACCATTCAACTGCTCAACCGCCCCCTGCAAAGTCAAATTGTAAGCCGATGCGCCCCCCATAAAATTGAACCGATCCGCCTGATAATGGTTAGGGTTGTCAGCATAATTCAGCTGATTACTCCATTCGGCGGTGTACAAGAAATTAACCCGATCGAAAAACTGCGGTGATTTACCATCAAAACGCAAGCCATAGGTCTGCGAAGATTTGGCGGCATTGGCTTTATCACGAAAATCCAACCAATAACCATAAGCAATCAAATTACCCCAGTCGTTGAGCTTGTAATTCAGATTCAGAATCGGCGCATTCAAGGTATCGGTCAGACCGGCCGGGGTCTGCACATGATCCAGATAACCCGCATTCACGGTTAAGCCGAACAAGGTTTGATTATTATGGGTAATCAGCACCGAATCATACGTTTGCTCCATCTGCCGCCAGCCTACGTTGCCGATAAAGCGATCATCATCCAATTTGATGCGCTGGCGACCGACTTTGACCAAGGTATCGGCAATCCCCTTGTAACTTAGCCAGAACTGATTCAATTCGCTACGATCGGGATCGACGATAGTCGAGTATTGCTTTCGGCCATTGACACTGCTGTTGTAGTCTTCCTCCAGCGCGTAATTGCCTTCGTATTCGGCATAAGCCTGAAAATCATAAGCCG
>CAIUWU010000052.1 GCA_903902945.1 uncultured Pseudomonadota bacterium | reverse complement strand
AGGCTTATTGCGCAGCCAGATACTGGGCAGGAGCTTCTGGTTGCTCGTAATAAATCCCTTCTTTGAAATAGTGCTCAGGATTCATCGCAATATCACGCGCCGCCAGGAACTGAGCATAATAGTTACGGGAAGCAAACCCGAAAGCCGGACCATCATACTGATCGACAATACGATTAAAGTCCTTGCCAACATTGTTTTGCGCCCGTTTCATACCGCCAATACCGTGGTTATAGGAAGTAATCGCTGAAGGCCAGTCACCCAGTTTGCTGTAGGCATAACTCAAATAACGTGCTGCACCGTTGGCAGCAATATAAGGATCGGAACGATGCTCGACACTCTCATGACCGGGCATGAAAGTCTGGGCCGCCACCTTGGTAAACTGCCACAAACCAACCGCGCCGGCAGTGGATTTGGCGTTGACCTGAAAAGACGACTCAACATGCGGCAAATAGGCTAAATCTTCCGGCAAGCCCGCATCACGAAAAATCTTTCTGAACTGCAAGTCATAGCGTCCACTAATTTCCAGACCACGTTTAAAGCGCTCGCGAGTCCCTCTCTGCGGACGCACTCGCTCGCTGGCACCATTGATAAAATGCTGCGGCGCTTTACCGGCGGCTTCGATCTTGGCCAAAATGTGCTTATCAGCGGGGCTTAAAGCGGCACCATAGCGAACCTTGTTCTCCAGAGAAGACAGTTGCCCCTTCCAGAATTCACGACGCTGACTGACCATATCTTTTTGCTGCGCAGTCAAACTGTCTGCTACATACCCGGGCAGGGTCATGACTTCATAGATGACATCAAGATTTCTGTCATCATGAAAAACCACCTCCGAGCGGTGCCATACTGCATAGATTTTACGCCAGAACTCCACCGCCGGATCAATCGCGGCAGGCTTGGGAAACCCCCCAGAGTAAGTCGTGGGACGATAGCCGTTATTGACCGGTACCGGCGGCGGCTTCACGACAGCAATTCGGTCTGTCTTGGCGGTTGTATTACAGCCACTGGTCAGGACCACCATCGATAACAACAACGGTAAGCGCAGATAGGATAAATTCATTTTGAGCCTTGCTTTAGTGAGAACTTCGGCTTGCCTGCAACCGAAATCAGTCAATCATTTCAAACAATAATAGCGTCCATTGAAAAAAAACGTGAAGACTTTTTATCTCCAAAATCACAAGCCGACAACTGTGGAGCATCGCCCAGCATAACAACTGTTAAATCAGCAACTAATGCCAGCCACCGTATTGGGTGGTCGGGTCACCGCGAAAACCGGTACTGGTTTTATTGGCATCCGGCACATGCACGCTATCAGCAGCGGCTTGCGTCATATTGCGCAGCGTATATCCGCCCAACGTCTTTGCCTGTCTGGCAATCGCCGTGGTCAAAGGATTGATATCAAAGCGACTGATACCGGTCTGCACTACCACGCTAATCATTTTTTCACGCTCTTTGGCGGTCTCTGCGGCCATATAACTCAGAATCACCGGCAACACCGTACCGGCCGGAATCGACAACTGATAGCGGGCTGAATTATCAAGCCACATTTCTGCCAATAGCTGGCCGCTTGGCAGACGAGCTTCCACTTTGCCAGTTTTGATCAAGCTTTCCGCGCTGACCGTACCCTGCAGCAACACCTCTTTTTCATAGCGCTGTACGGTTTCCGCTGGCACAACTTTAGCTTGCTTATCACTGCCGCAGCCTGCCAACAGACTCGCCGACAACAAGCCAATCATGACTAACACTTTCATGCATCCTCCTGACGCCCTAATCCGGGCAAACGTCTTGCCAGCCCCATCGCGTGTTTGGCCAGCAACTGTTTGGCTGGCGGCACATGATCCAACAAGGTTAAACCGGTATTACGCAATGCAGCCAAAGCCAGATTCTGATTAGAAAAAATCTGCACCACACTGTTGGTAAAACCAATGGTTTTATTGTGATCATCGGCACGCTGTCTAGCATAACGCTGCAATAACTCACTATCGCCGATATCGGCAGCCGCATCATGTTGCGCCACCAGCAGCTCGGCCAGTTCGGCCACATCCCGGATACTCAGATTAAAGCCCTGCCCGGCAACCGGATGTAATTGATGCACAGCATTGCCAATCATCACCACACGCTCCGCCGTCATCCGCTGGGCGCGGATCAGACTCAGCGGAAATGCCCGGCGCGGCGCGGTTAAAGACAATGCTCCGAGACGATAACCAAAACAAGCCTGCAATTCCGCCAGAAAATCAGCTTCACCACCCGCCATCAACGACTGAGCCTGTTCATGACTCCGGGTCCAGACTACCGCCGATTGTTTGCCGCTCAGCGGCAGCAAAGCCAGCGGACCAAAAGCAGTAAAACGCTCATAGGCGGTGTTGTGATGCGGTAATGTCGACTGCACCGTGGTAACCAGCGCTGTCTGACCATAATCAGTGATCTGCTGTGCAATATCCAGCAGACTGCGCACCGAAGACTGGCCACCATCAGCGCCGACCACCAGTCGGGCTGACAGATTCAGGCTGTCACCATGATCCTGCTTCAGATTGACAAAAATTTCCTGCTCGGCGCTGATCAAACCTGCAAGCCGCGTCTGATAAAAACAACTGACGGGCGTTTGTGCTACCAGATCAGCAACATGCTGTTCAATAGCACGAGCGGTAATCACATAACCCAGAGCCTCAACCCCTTGCTCGGCAGCCGACAAACGGGTTTTGCCAAAATGACCACGATCAGAGACATGAATCTGTCGAATCGGAGTTGCCTGATCGGCGACACCGTCCCAGGCTCCCAATTGCCGCAACAACATCACCGTGCCAGCCGCCAGTGCCAACGCTCTGTCACCAGCACCAGACTGCTGCTGTTGCTGGCGGCTGGCGGCTTCGATGACGGCAATTTTCAAGCCACTGTCTTTCAAGGCCAGCGCCAGACAGTTACCGACCAAGCCACCGCCAACAATAATTAGATCAAACTGGTTTTCCATCATGTTCTCCGCATCAAGGCTTCAATTGCGTCAACCGTTTTAGGCACTGCGGCAGTCAGAATTTCATGACCATCGGCTGTTACCAGCACATCATCTTCAATACGGATACCGATGCCACGCCACTGCTTATCGACCGTTTCACAATCGGCTGCCACATACAGACCCGGCTCAACCGTTAAAACCATGCCCGGCTCCAGTAAACGCCATTCATCTTTGATCTTGTAATCACCGACGTCATGAACATCCATTCCCAGCCAATGACCAATCCGGTGCATATAAAACTGTTTATATTTTTCGTCTTTAATCAGTTTATTGACCCTGCCTTTAAGCAGACCAAGCTCGACCAGCCCTTTAGTCAGCACTACAACCGAAGCCTCATGCGCCTTATTCCAGGGTACGCCCGGGGCTATTTCTGCCAATGCCGCCTGCTGGGCATCGAGAACCAGCTGATACAACAAGCGCTGCGGTTCGCTGAATTTACCGGAAACCGGAAAAGTCCGAGTGATATCGGCCGCATAACACTCACACTCGGCACCGGCATCAATCAACAGTAAATCGCCTTTGCGCAGCTTATCGTTGTTTTCAGTGTAATGCAGCACACAGGCATTTTTGCCGGCAGCGACAATCGAGGGATAAGCCACTTCTCGCAAGCCCTGCTGCATCATGACCTGTAACAGCTCGGCTTCGACCTGATATTCATACACTCCGGGCTGGCAAAATTGCATGGCGCGCATATGCGCCTGCGCAGAAATATCTGCCGCCCGCCGCATCAGTTTTATTTCTTCGGCCGATTTGAACAAGCGCATTTCGTGAACAATATGCTCCAGCGACACTAACTCACCGGGCGCTGTAACACCACTGCGCGATTGTTTGCGAATATGATTGATCCAGTCCAGCAGCTTATGATCCAGATCGCTGTTTTTACCCATCGGATAAAACACCTTGCCTTTGTTTTCCAGCATGCCTGGCAGAATTTCATCCAGATCATCAATCGGAAAGGCATCATCAGCGGCAAAATCACGGATGGCACCTTCGAGCCCGGCATGAGCGCCTTCCCAGATTGCCTTGGTTGGATCGAATTCCCGGCAAAACAATACATACTCACCCTGTTTGCGTCCCGGAATAAAAACCGCCAGCGCATCGGCTTCATTAAAGCCGGTCAGATAAAAGAAATCACTATCCTGGCGAAAGCGATAATGGACATCACGATTACGAATCAATGCATCAGCACTGGCTACAATCGCGATATTACCCTGACCAATCTGCTTCATCAGGGCCTGACGGCGTTTTTTGAATTCACTCTGTTTCATGCTCAAATCCGCGGATTAATGTTGTGGTTCGCGCTCTGTCTCGGCAAAAAAATCCCTGATATTCATCACCGCTACCCGTAAATACTCATGCACTTCCATCAAGGCGTTGGCTTCTTCTTCATCCTGAGTTTCGATATCAACCTTGGTAATTTCAATAATATCGGCAATCAACTCAGCAATTTCTCCAGGCCACTGTCCATTAGACTGCGCATAACCAATTCCTAACAGAAAGCCCTGACACCAGTCTCTAAGCGCTTCTACCTGCTCGAACAACGGCTCATCAGCATCAGGAAGCAATAAATCAAATACATAATCCTGATCTGCCTGCGTCAGCAAACTGCGGGTTTGTTCAAAGACTTGCGTCAAAGTTTCGATATCTTCGTCATCAATAGTCGATTCATCAATAAACAAAGCCCTGAACCAGTTATCGATGTCGGCCCGCGATTCGACACACAACATACCTACCGAAATGCCATGCGCTTCGGCTGCACAGTAATCGGCATCCAATTTTTCAAAAATTTCATTCAGTTCTTGATAAGCCATATATAAAGGGTTCCAACGCCCATTAGCTGTTTAAAAGCGGCGCTTATGCTAACATTGATCACAATTTTGGATGATTTTAATCCGTCACGATTAATTAACCGCTATGTCTGCTACTGATAAAGACCCCGCAAACGAATTAGAAGCTTTGGAAGCCAAGCTTGAGACCTTGATTGGTCAGTTCAATCTCATCAAAAACGAAAACAAATCTCTGAAAATCCGCCAGGATGCGCTGGTAAAAGAAAAAGCCAAATTACTGGAAAAAACCACCTTGGCCAAGGCCCGCATTGAAGCAATGATCGCCAGACTAAAAGCCATGGAACACGATTCATGACCAAAAACCTAACCCCGGTAACCTTATCTATTCTCGGCAAAGAATACCGGATTGCCTGCTCTGAAGATGAGCGTCAATCGCTATTGAATGCTGCCCAGTTGCTTGATCAGCAAATGCGCAAAATCCACGACACCGGCAAAGTCAGTGGCAATGACAGGATTGCGGTACTGGCCGCATTGAATCTGGCCCATGACCTGACTCAGACCAAAGCCAACGATCATAGCGGCTCACTGGATATCACGGATCGGCTGGTCAATTTGCGCCACAAAATAGAAAGCGTTTTAGAAAACGCCTAAACCTGTATAGAATAGCGCCCCTATCTCCTGCGGCGTTCGAGCAGTACTGGGTGTTTCCTGAACCTGCTTTTACCCCGGAAACTATTTACCCGTCATGGTGTGCATGCCTGTATCTGTCAGGAAGCCTGATTGACGGGATTGGTTTCCACTTGAACCTCTGGTTCAAGGACGAAAGTACGAGACGGCGCAGGCGGGAGATTCCTCAAACACCCTAATTGGCATGTTGCCACTGAATACAACGACGGTGGAAATCATCGAGATCTGCAACCAAATGACAATTGGCAGGCAACTCGGGATTTTGACTCAGCCAGTAACCAACCCCACGCCCAGCCAGCCAGATAGTCAGTTTCTCATCCTGCAACGCTGACATGATCTGGTTGAGATCTGCCATAGTCTGAGCATCGGACGGCGACTTCAACACGCTCAAAACCACAATATCAATTTTTAACTTCAAGGCCGCATCGACGATATCCAACCCCGGTACATCGGCGCCCAGATAGTAGCAGTTATAGTGTTGTTCCGAGGCCAACAAACAAGACATCAAAATTCCGAATTCATGCGGCTCACCACTGGGGGTAGCAAACAGCATATTGGCGCGATTACTGGACAAACGATGCATATTGTTGACCAGGCTTAACAAAATGCGCTTCACACAGGCTGAAAAAATATGTTCCTGGGCAATATTCAGCTTGCCTTCATGCCATAACTGCCCGACATGAATCAGAGCCGGCGACAGAATATCTCTGACATAGACCAGAGGCTCACTGGAAATCAACGCCCGCTTCAATAGTTGTTCGCAGCGATCGATACGATAATGGAGTAATGCATCTACGATCTGCTCGGCAAACAGACTATTTTCGTCAACCTGCTCCTCGCTTCCTTCCAGCAATTGTTGTAATTGCTGCTCATCCATAGCCGACAGCTTGCTGATTGCATGCCCCTGACGCGTCAGCGCAGCCAGCAGGGTTAATTTTTCCAGGTCTTGTTGAGAATAACTACGATGACCGCCAGCTTCACGCTGCGGAGTAATCACCTGGTAGCGACGCTCCCAAGCTCTTAATGTCTCTACGCCTAAACCCGTTAAAACCGAGATTGATTTGATTGAATACATTTTGTTTATGTTTTGTACAAATATTTTCTTGACAACGATTGTACATCAAGATAATTTAACGTCCAACTTAATTGATGAGCGGGAAATGTGCCATGGCTTTACGACATCTAAATCCAATAAACGACAATGCCATTCAACTAATCGCTGACCCTTTACTCTCCGCTGCGCCGTGGCTGGAGATTAATGATGAAACACCTGAGACTAAAGCCGATCCGGCTCTGCAACCCGCGCAAGCGCTGGCTGAAGAAATGGAAAAGGCCAGAATAAAATTACTCAATCTATTACTAGAGAAACCCTATACAGCCACCTTATTGAAACAACAGTTGATTGCCAGTGCTGTTGAAGGGGTTGATTACACACTGAACAACACCGATAAAACTGAACTGGACAAACCTGTACAAGATTCGAATGTTGTACAGGCTACCACATTGGACAAGTCGTTTGTTGATTCAATCGGCTTGACATCAACAAAACAGGATTACAACTTGGAAAATGCTCATTATTTTCCGGTGTTCCTGCTGAAAGTTGCCGAAACCGCCGGTCAGGAGCTGAAACAAGCCGCCGATGCCGACAGTGCCTATCGCACCCGTCTGAGCGCAGCCCGCCTCAGCCTGCAACGTATCAGACAACAAATGATTGCCAGCAACACCGGTCTGGTTGCTTTCGTAGCCTGTAAATATAAAACCTTGTCCTTAAGTTTTGATGATTTGATGCAAGAAGGAACCATCGGCCTGATCAAAGCCGTAGACCGCTTCGATGCCAGCCGCGGCATCCGTTTTTCAACCTATGCGATTTTCTGGATCAAACAAGCCATCTCACGTTTGATCGTTAAACAGGAAAAAGTAGTCCGCCTGCCAATTGCCCTGGCTGAACGCTCTTCGATTGTGTTTGAACTGATGCGTAACTGCTATCTGGAACACAACCGCTGGCCAACCCTGGCAGAAATTAAAGCCGGCTGCGATTTGTCTATGGATGACATAAAAACTATCAGTCGCTATTATCAATCGACGCATTCATTAGATAGTTCTCAATCTGAAGACAACGATGACCACACGCTGATGGCGAGCTTGCCTCAACATCAGTTTGCCCAACCGCTGGATCATTTAATTGATAACAACCTGAGCCAGTTCATGGACAGGATTGTGGAATCACTGTCAGAGAAAGAAGTCACTATTCTGACCATGCGTTTCGGGCTAAGAAATCATCATGAGATGACCTTACAGGCAATTGCCGATCAACTGCATGTCACCCGCGAACGGGTCAGACAAATCCAGAATGATGCCCTAAAAAAACTAAAACAACAGTTCGGTTGCGATCTGATGCCTTTTCTGGAAACCAACCACGGTTAACCGAACAGGCCGACACCGACTATAAAAAAGAGGAGTGATTATGTCATCAGAAAAACCCAACACCAGCAATCAAACCCCGCCACCCGACTGGAAAGCGGAACTCGATAAACATTGGCATAAAGTCAGCGAACGCACTCTGCACTTTTACCATGACCACAAGCACTTCTTTAAATTGTCGAACATCAGTGCAGTGGTCGGCGGCACACTGGCGCTAAGCTGGCTGGTCAGCGGCATTTATATTGTTGACGAGGGCAACCGCGGCGTTGTCACCCGCTTCGGCGCCTACACCGAAACCACCCAACCAGGCCCGCACTGGCATCTGCCAATGCCGCTGGAGAAAGTCACCATCGTCAATGTTGAACAACAGCGTTTTATTGAAATCGGCTACCGCGATTCCAGCCGCTTCGCCAAAGCCTCGATCATTCCCCAGGAATCTTTGATGCTGACCAGCGATGAAAACATCGTTAACGTCAGACTGGCGGTGCAGTATCAAATCAACAACGCCAAAGATTATCTGTTCAACGTCAAAGATAACGAAGCCACGCTGAAACAACTGACCGAAAGTGTCGAACGTGCGGTGATCGGCCGCAACAACATGGATTTCATTCTGACCGAAGGCCGCAGTGAAATCGTTGCCGAGATCAAAAAACAAATTCAGGCCGCGATGGATCTGTATCAAATGGGCGTGACCATTGCCAGCGTCAACCTGCAAGATGCTCAGCCACCGGAAGAAGTTCAAGGTGCTTTCGAAGATGCGATCCGCGCCCGTGAAGACAAACAACGTCTGATCAATGAAGCCGAAGCGTATAGCAACGAAATCATTCCAAAAGCCCGCGGCGCCGCTGCCCGCTTGCTGCAAGAATCCGAAGCCTATGAAGCTGAAAAAATTGCCAAAGCCCAAGGTGAAACCGAACGCTTTGATCAATTACTGGTCGAATACGAGAAAAACCCTGCTATTACCCGCAAACGTTTATATCTGGAAGCTAAAGAAAAACTGTACAGCGGCAGCAATAAAATCATGATTGAGTCTGAACGCAACTCAGCCAATTTTTACCTGCCTGTGGCCGGTGATGCTCATGTCAACCACAACAACATCAGCAAGATGTTGTCTGATGCCGACAGCAGCAGTGATAACAATGCCGACAAAGCCAACAGTCATAAACCCGCTGCCACCGGTAGCGATATCCGTCCAAGCAGGAGCAAATAATGAATAGCAAAGCCTTGAATCTCGCTTTACCCCTGGGCCTTAGCGCTTGCGTCCTGGGCTATATGTCGGTTTTTTATGTCAATCAGCATGAAAAAGCCATCCTGTTTCGTCTGGGCGAAATGGTCTCAACAGACTATAAACCCGGACTCCATTTTAAGACCCCCATCATCAATAATGTCAGTACATTTGATGCGCGTGTACTGACCTTGGACACTAAGTCCGAGCGTTTTCTTACTTCCGAGAAAAAGAATGTGATAGTCGACTCTTTCGTCAAGTGGCGAATCGGTGATGTGGGTCTCTTTTATACTACGGTTGGCGGTGATGAATATCAGGCTAACCTGCGACTTGAGCAAATCATGAAAGATGCCATGCGCAGCGAATTTGGTCTGCGCACCATTAAGCAACTGATTTCTGAAGATCGTACCGAACTCAGACAAACCTTACTCACCAAACTGGAGCCGCTGGCACAAAAATTTGGTATTGAGCTGATCGATATTCGTATCAAACGCATCGATCTGCCACAAGAAGTCAGTAGCTCGGTTTATCAGCGGATGCGTGCCGAACGCGAACGGGTTGCCCGTGAATTCCGTTCACAAGGTGCGGAAACCGCCGAACAAATCAGCGCTGCGGCTGACAAACAAAAACAGGTGATTCTGGCCAATGCCCAGCATGACGCCGAAAACATCCGTGGTCGTGGCGATGCCCAGTCGGCAGAAATCTATGCCAAAAGTTTTGGCAAAAATGCCGAGTTCTTTGCCTTTTACCGCAGTCTGCAAGCTTATCAGACCGCGTTTGCCAACACGCAAGACACGCTGGTACTAAAACCGGATTCCGAATTTTTCAAGTATTTCAATAACGAAAAATAAGGCATCCAGGAGCCCAGGGCTCCACTGTAAACCACCCAGAGGCAAGAGCTGAATTATCAGCTTTTGCCTGAGGCCGAAAAGCCATCACCTTGCATCAACTGCCGAGGTATAGATCATGATGAAACACATCACTCGCATAGTTATTCTCACCATCATCGGAACGCTGGTGTTTAACTTCTTTAATCGTTCCGCACCGCATTACGATCAGAATTATTCGGTGTCCTATTCGGACTTCATTACCGATATTCGCAATAACGCCGTATCGGAAGTGGTGATTGACGGTAATAACGTCGAAGGCCGCCGTCAGAACGGTGAGCGCTTTACCACTTACAACCCCAATGACTCACGCATGATCGATGAGTTACTGGAATACGGCGTCAAAATCAAAGTGGAACGCCCACAAGTACCTTCCACTTTCACCCAGATTCTGATTTCCTGGGCACCGATGTTACTGTTGATTGCGGTCACGGTTTACTTTATGCGTAAACAGCAGTCCATGGGCGGCAACGGCCAGATGGGCTTTGGCAAGAGCCGGGCCAAACTGATGACCGAAGATCAGGTCAAAGTGCGCTTCAAAGACGT
>CAIUWU010000051.1 GCA_903902945.1 uncultured Pseudomonadota bacterium | reverse complement strand
TCAAAGACGCCTTTAGCAAGGCGCTGGAAGGCGATCAGCAACAACTGACCAAAGTATTCGAGCTAATTCGCCAGGTACTGGATAAGCAAGCGCATGAAGAGGAAAAGCTGCTGATCAATGTCGAAGCCGACGGCCGACTGGAATTACAACTGGCGATCATTCTGCCGCTGTTGCTGTTCTGGATTGTGCGGCATTTTTTCAGAACCAATGTTTCGGAACCGCTGGATTCACTGAAAGATTTATTATCGGGGCTGGCCGAAGGCGATATGCAACCGATTCAGCGCGACACCCCAGATCCCTTGCTGCATTCCTTGTTTGATCGCTATAACCATCTGGTCTCCCGGCTTCAGGAACTGGAGCAGGAACATCTCGACTACACCTCTTCGCTGGAAATGCGGGTCCGTGAAACCAGTCATGCCCTGCTGGAACAAAGCCAGCAACTGTCACGCGCCGAAAGACTCGGCGCGCTGGCCGAACTGGCTGCCAGCACCGCCCACGAATTGCGTAATCCGCTGGCCAGCATTCAGCTAGCGCTGGAAAACATGCTGCAAGACTGCCAGGATGAAGACCTGCATCAACGCCTGCAACTGGTGTATCAGGAAGTACAGCGTCTGACCCGTAATCTCAACGACTTGCTGGCCTCGGCGCACAGTAGCGCCGCCTCAGCCCAGCGTATTAACGTCAAAACCGCCTTGCTGGATTTGCTGAGCCTGCTGCAATATCAGGCCCATGAATCGATTCAGTTTGCTTACCGGCTGGATGATGATTTGCAGGTGTTTTTACCGGAAAGCGAGTTTCGTCAGGTGTTGCTAAATTTATTGCTTAACTCGATTCAGGCAATTGGCCCGGCCAGCGGCACCGTGCATATCGAAGCCCATCGCCAGCAAGACCAGCTGCTGTTGACCGTCAGCGACAGCGGCCCCGGATTCAGTGCTGACTTTCTGCAGCATGGCATCCGGCCTTTTGTCAGCTTGAAAGAAGGCGGCACCGGTCTGGGACTGAGCATGGTGCAGCGCTTTGTCAAAGACCATCAGGGACAGCTAAAACTGAGCAACACAACAGAAGGCCATGCCTGCGTCACCCTCACCCTGCCGATTTATCTGCAAGCCTGACTGCCGTTGTTCATACAGCATCAGCACTAACTTTGGTAGACTAGGCAGCGTTTTTACTCAACCCGACATCCATGAACAGCACACGCCAATCTCTAACCGCTTATGGCTGGTTATCTTTCAGCGCAGCCATTATTACCATTGCCTTGAAAAGCTATGCCTGGTGGCTGACTGACTCGGTAGGTTTGTTGTCGGATGCGCTGGAATCGCTGATCAATCTGGTCGCTGCCATCATCATGCTGGCGGTGCTGAGTATTTCGTCCCGGCCACCCGATGATGATCATGCCTATGGTCATGAAAAAGTCGAATATTTTTCCAGTGGCGCCGAAGGCATCATGATTCTGCTGGCGGCGTTCAGCATTGGCCTGACAGCCTGGGAACGCCTGTGGCATCCCTTACCATTGCAGGCGCTGGATCTGGGGATTGCCATTTCCGTGGTGGCCTCACTGGTCAATCTGATCGTGGCTCAGATACTGATCCGGGTCGGCAAGCGCCAACATTCGATCACTCTCGAAGCCGATGGCAAACATCTGATGACCGATGTCTGGACCACGGTAGGCATTCTGCTGGGTATCGGCATTATTGCCGCCGGGGATTATTTTCCGGTCAGTCATCAGTGGGCGATTGAATTGGGCCTCAATGACTGGACTATTCTCGATCCGGTTATTGCTATCCTGGTAGCGCTGCACATCGTCTGGACCGGCATCCATTTATTACAGCGCACCGCCTCCGGTCTGCTGGATGCGGCGTTACCGGCCGAGGAACAAAGCGCGATCATTGAGGTGCTGCAAGCTTTTGCCGACCGCCATCCGATTGCCTATCATGCGCTCCGCACCCGTTATGCAGGGGCCAGACGGTTCATGTCAGTACATATTCTGGTTCCCGGTGAATGGAGCGTACAGCGCAGTCATGAGTTGGTGGAAGATATAGAACGACAACTGATGGCACTGTTTGATTACATCGATATCGATACCCATCTGGAACCGATTGAAGATGAAGCCTCATGGCACCATTGAACCCCGACTGTCAGCGACCGGCCTAGCCTCATCGGCTGCGCCGGTTTAAGCTCCATCCTGATGCCTTACTCAAACCTGCCCTTTATTCACCATGTCAGATACCTTATTAATTATTGAAGATGAAGCCCTGCTCGGCATGGAACTGGCGCGTTTCTTCCGCAAACGCGACTGGGATGTGACAGTGGCTCGCAGCCTGCAAGAAGCGGAACAGCATTTATACCAGCAAAGCATCGATCCGCTGGTGGTGCTGTCGGACATGAATCTGCCGGATGGCAATGCCCTGGATTTTCTGGAGTCGATCAAAGACAAGATCGCCGGCAATGAATGGGTGTTTCTAACCGGTTATGGCAGCGTAGCCGATTCGGTGCGGGCGGTGCGTCTCGGCGCTTATGACTTTATTGAAAAACCGTCCGACCCGGATCGTCTGAATCTGCTAATTGAAGGCGCCGCCCGCAGTGCCCGCGCCCAGCGCCGGCTGGCGCAGCAAACACAAGCGCAATCCAGCCGTTACAGTGTCGATGCCTTGATTGGCGACAGCCCGGTGACGGTCTCGTTACGGCAAATGATCCGCCAGATGGCGCAAGTGCCGTTTTCCAGTCTGATCATCAGCGGCGAAACTGGCACCGGCAAAGGTTTGATAGCCCGCATCCTGCATCACACCGGCAACCGCTCCCAGGCGCCACTGATCGAGCTGAACTGCGCCGCCCTGCCCCGCGAACTGCTGGAATCGGAACTGTTCGGCTATGAAGCCGGAGCATTCACCGGTGCCAAAAAGCGCCATCGCGGCTTATTTGAACAAGCCCATACCGGCACACTGTTTCTGGATGAAATCGGCGAAATGGATCTGGATCTGCAAAGCAAACTGCTGAAGGCGGTTGAAGATTTGCGCATCCGCCGCCTGGGCAGCGAAACCGAAATTTCGATCGATGTGCAAATCATCGCCGCCACCAATGTCGATTTATTGCAAAAAGTCGAACAGGGACTGTTCCGTAGCGATCTGTATCACCGTCTTAATATCATGAGTCTGCGGATTCCGTCACTGCGCGAACGCAAACAGGATCTCGAACAACTGGTGCCGCAGTTTATTGGCGAAAGCAACCGTAAATCGGCTAAAAATGTCAAACAGATTTCTGGCAAAGCCTGGGATGCCATCAAAAGCTATAACTGGCCCGGTAATATCAGGGAACTGAGCAATGTGCTGGAGCGCTGTGTATTGCTATCGACCGACGAACATTTCCCCGAGCAATGGTTGCAGTTGAGTCATCACAGCGCGGCACCGCTTGCCAGCCAACAGCGGGATGGTATCTTCTTGCCGCTGGACGGCAGCTTGAGTCTGCAGGACATGGAAAAATATGTGATTCAGGAAGTGCTGAACCGTACCGATGAAAATGTCACTGCGGCAGCGCGGATGCTGGGAACCACCCGCGAAACCTTACGCTACCGGGTGCAAAAATATAATTTACGCTGTAAATCCTGAGGATTCGAGGTTAAGACAATGAGCTCTCACTACGATGACGACTACTGGCGTGACAAACTGACGCCGGAACAGTTTTATATCTGCCGTCAGAAAGGCACCGAACCGCCTTTTACCGGCAAATACACCGACTGCACCACTGCCGGCACTTATCACTGCGTCTGCTGCGGTGCCGCACTGTTTGATGCCGACAGCAAGTTCCATTCCGGTTGCGGCTGGCCCAGTTTCAACGCCCCGCTGGCTAACAACCCGCTAGAACAGCATCAGGACCTGAGCCACGGTATGCGGCGTATCGAAGTCACCTGCCGTTCCTGCGGCGCCCATCTCGGCCATGTCTTCAATGACGGTCCGCAACCGACCGGCTTGCGCTATTGCATTAATTCGCTGGCCTTGCATCTGGAACCTCAAGCATGAATGACGTCACTGACTTACTGGCCTTCATCGATGCCAGCCCCAGCCCCTGGCATGCCGTAGCCAGCGCCCAACAACGCTTGCAAGCCGCCGGTTTTCAGCCTCTGAGCGAAAAACACAACTGGGCGTTAAATCCCGGAGATCGCCGTTATGTGATCCGTGACGATTCCTCGATCATTGCTTTTGTCATCGGCGAAAAAGCGCTGACTTCTCACGGTCTGAAAATCATCGGCGCCCATACCGACTCTCCCGGTTTGCGGGTAAAACCACAACCGTTGCTGAGCGGTGACAAACTGCAACGCTTGGCGGTTGAAGTTTATGGTGGCCCGATTCTGGCCACCTTCAGCGACCGCGATCTGAGTCTGGCTGGTCGCATCGCTTATCGCAACAGCGCGGGCAGCATTGCCAGCCAGTTAATCCGCTTTGAACAGCCCTTGCTGCGTCTGCCGAATCTGGCAATTCATATGAACCGCAATGTCAATGAAGACGGCCTCAAACTGCATAAACAAAATGAACTAGCGGCGATTCTGGCGGTCAGTGATCAACAGCTGCCAGGCGATGAGTTTCATAATCTGTTGGCACGGCAGAGCGGTCTGGCGCCGGAGCAGATTCTGAGCTGGGAACTGAATGTCTACGACACCCAGCCGGGTTGTCTGTGGGGCGTCAATCAAGAGTTTTACAGTGACAGCCAGCTGGATAATCTGGCTTCCTGTCATGCCGGTTTAACGGCTTTACTCGACCCACACAGTCTGGACAGTGGCAATACCCTAGTCTGCGCCTTGTTCGACCATGAAGAAATCGGTAGTGAAAGCTGTAAAGGCGCGGCCGGCAGTTTTCTGGGTGATGTGCTGCAACGCATCATTTACACCCAGACACTCAATCCTGACGATTACCAGTGCGCACTGGCACACAGTTTTATGGTCAGTGCCGACATGGCTCACGCCTATCATCCCAATTATCCCTGGGCCTACGAGGGCAATCATAAAATCGTGGTCAATCAGGGCCCGGTGATCAAAATCAATGCCAATCATCGCTATGCCTCACAGTGTCTGTCGGAAGCCCAGTTCATGGCTTATTGCCAGCAGGCAGAGGTACCGTTTCAGAAATACGCCCATCGCGGCGAGCTGGCTTGCGGCAGCACCATAGGGCCGATTAGCTCGGCAAAACTGGGGATTAGCACGGTGGATGTCGGCAGTCCGATGTGGGCGATGCACAGTAGCCGCGAAAGCGCCGGTGTGGCCGATCATGGATTCATGATCGGCGCCTTGCGCTGCTTTCTGGCCGCTTAACTGGATTGGCCGACAAAAAAAACCACTTGCCGGTTCAGGAGTCCGGCAAGTGGTACGTCAACATATAGCAATGACAGGAGGAACAACACACGAGAACACTTCGCTTTTAATACAGCAAGATCGGTGCCAGATTACAAACACTGATGTTTCGCGCGGTTGCCGCCGCCATCGATGCTGACAACGCCTTGGATTGGTGCAAATGCACCAAGAGTTTGCACCAATCGCACCACAACCCTCCGCTAAGCCTCTGATTTATTTACTATTAAGCAACATTCCATCAACTAGGCAGCTATTGTTTACACCTGTCATAAAGACTAAAGTCGGCCTTTCGAAAATCATTAAGCTGCGAGGTGGTTCATGGAACTGGTCTATCGAAATGTGATTACCCTGATTATTTTCACTGCTGCTGCCGTCGGCTTTGTCTCCGGTGAGTTTGTGATTGCCACCTTATTGCTAAGTACCGCCAGCCTGTATGGTTATATCGGTCGCTGAGCGATAGGCGTTTAGTTCTAGCAGGACGGCAGATTTCCCCCGATTGTCCGCAACCCTGAGTGCATCACTCAGGCTTCAAGTATAATGGCGCCCTTGTTTATCCAAGCTGCTACCATCATGTCAACTCCGCGTCTTGCCTGGGCCATTACCGGCTCCGGCCATTACATTGAAGAATGCGTCGAATTTATGCTCAGCCTTGACCACGTCGATCTGTATCTGAGTCAGGCGGGTGAAGAAGTTCTGAAAATGTATGATATTCCACTGACCGAGCTGAAAAACCGGATGCCGGTTTATCGCGACAAGGCGGCGTCGGCACCGCCGGTCGGTCTGTTTTACAAAGGCTATTACCATACGCTGGTAATGGCACCGACCACCTCCAATACCATTGCAAAATGTACGCTGGGTATCGCTGACTCACTAGCAACCAATCTGTATGCCCAGGCCGGCAAGTGCCGCGTGAACAGCATTGTCTACCCTTGTGATAGCGCGCCTGAAATCGAAACGACCGCTCCCGGCAAACGCAAGTTCATGGTCTATCCCAGACCCATCGAACTGGAAGCCACCGACAAACTGCGCAGTTTTCCCTATACCGAAGTGGTCAATGATGTTGATCAATTAATCGCCAGTGTCACTTACCGGCTGAAACAGCTATGACCGAGAAAATTCTGTTCATTACCGGCCGTTTGGCAGAAAAACAGGTGCGTCAGGTACTGGCCAATATGGCGCCGGATTTTTTATATCAGGTCCATGTCATGGGCGTTACGGTAGCGGCGCTGATTACTACCGATATGATTGCCCGCCGCCTGAGCGATACCGCCGGCGCCGACCGCATCATCATTCCCGGTCGTGCCCGCGGCGATATCGAGGCGCTGTCACGCCATTTCGGTATTCCGGTCGAACGCGGCCCTGAAGAAATCAAGGACTTGCCGCAATTTTTCGGCCAGGCCGCGCATAGCTATGACTTAAGCCTGTACCAGACCAAAATTTTTGCCGAAATCGTCGATGCACCCAATATCAGTGTCGAGGCGATTGTCGAGCGGGCGTATTACTATCAGGCGAATGGCGCCGATGTGATTGATATCGGCTGTCTGCCGGATACGCCTTTCCCGCATCTGAGCGAAGCGATCAGCACCCTGAAACAGGAAGGTTTTAGCGTTAGTATCGATTCCTTGCAAGACAGTGACTTACTGGCCGGTGCCCGCGCCGGTGCCGATTACATGCTGAGTTTGACCGCAAAAAGTCTGTGGATCGCCGATGAAGTGGCAGCCACACCGATTCTGATTCCGGAAACCCACGGCGATCTGTCCAGTCTGGATCAAGCAATTAGTATCCTGCAAGCCAAGAACCGGGCTTTTATTGTCGACCCGATTCTGGACCCGATTCATTTCGGTTTTACCGATTCCATCGTCCGTAACCACCAGTTTCGCCAGCGTTACCCGGAGGTGGAAATGATGCTCGGCGTCGGCAACCTGACCGAACTGACTCATGCCGATACCAGCGGCATGAATGCCTTGTTGCTGGGCATCTGCTCGGAGCTGAATATCAATCAGATTCTGGCAACCGAAGTCAGCCGGCACGCCTGCCGGGCAATCCGCGAAGCCGACCGCGCCCGCCGCATCATGTTTGCTGCCAAGCAGAACAATTGCCTGCCCAAGCATATCAATAGTGACTTGCTCACCGTCCACGATACCGCGCCGTTTACCAGTTCCTTCGAGGAAATCCAGTTTTTGGCCAGTCAGATCAAAGATCCTAGTTACCGTATCCAGACCAGCAGCGAAGGTTTACATATCTTTAACCGTGACGGCCTGCACAGCGCCACCGATCCGTTTGAACTCTACCCCAAGCTGGGAGTCGAAACCGATGGCGGCCACGCCTTTTATCTGGGGGTCGAACTGGCGCGGGCCGAAATTGCCTGGCAACTCGGCAAACGCTTTACCCAGGATCAGGCTTTGAACTGGGGTTGCGCTGCAAAAATCGAAGCCAGCGCTGTCGATTTGCATACCTTCAAACCGGCCGGGAATACACTGAAAAAAACTGGCGATCACAATTCAACGCGCCAGCTTGACCAGATTGCTGGCGAGACGGTTGTTAATTGAGCACTAATAACAGCATGGTCAGCATCCCCGCCATCTGCAGCAGAACCAGTTCGACTTTGCGCCAGACATTAGCCTGACGCCAGCTATTACGACACTGTTCGCAGCAGCGCTGCCAGGCCAACCGGCACAGCTCGGGTATCCGGCGCACGACGGCCATCAGCAGCATCAGGCCAAACAACAGCGTGCTGTAAAACACAATCAACTGGGCATGAAATTTACTTAAACCCAAGCCATGCATCAGCACCGATTCACAACCCAGAGCAAGGATTTCATAGAAAGTATGCGCAATCACCGCCACAGCATGCATCAATTCAAACGGCATCAGCAACAAGATCACAGTCAGGACCCATGCCGACAGCCGTTGCCATCCCAATCGCGATAAATCAAAAAGCTTAATCATGGTCTTTTACTCCGCTGTCAGCCACGGCGTTTGCCAGAACCGCCTGATAATCGGCATGTGCCTTGAACAGACTGGCGGCAGCATCGGCAACTTGCAGACTGGCATCACCGCTTGCTATTTCCCGTAAATTGACAAACAGCAACGTCGTTTCACCCAATTCAAAACGGGTGCGCTCTCCCTGTTCAAGCTGTCTGGCAGCCTGCTGCTGTTGTTGACTGAGTTGCAGCCGTTGTCTGGCTGCATCGAGTGCCGACCAGACGTCTTTCACTTCGGCATCGATTCTGTCTTCGACGCCTTTTCGCTCCCAGTGCAAGCGGCGCAAATTAGCCGAGGCAACCTGGGCGCGACCACCAGCGACACGTTGTTGCAACGGAATATCGACATTGAGGCCCAGGTACAGCTCGTCGCGATTCAGCTTATAAGGACTTTGGCCTATATCGCTGGCCCCAACTACCTGAAAATCCAGTGCCGGATTTTGCTGATTTTCCTGTAACTGCAATTCGGTTTCGCTTTGCTGCGCCTGTAATTTCAGTCGCTGCAATTCGGGACGTTGAGCCGACGCCGTAACCAAGGCCTCATGCAAGTCACCATCAATGCGCGGCTCCTGACCTGGAAAATCTGCCGGCAACAACTCCGGCGTAGGCAACTGCGGCTGGCCTTGCTCATCACGCCAGTACAGCGATAGCTGAATTGCACTTTGCTCAAGCAGCCGTTGTGCAGCCACCACCCGCTCGCGACGCTCGATAATGGCCCGTTGATTATCCAAAGCTTCAAATTCGGGAATATCACCGGCAGCCACTCGCTGCAAGATGGCTTGATTACGCTGTTCGGCAACCTCACACAATTGCTGGGCTGTGCGCAGCCGAATCCCGGCCAACACCCAATCCCAGTAACGGTGACTGGCCTGACGACGCACATCCAGCAGAGTTTGATCAAATTCGTGACCGGCAATCAGCTGCCCCAATTCCGCTTGTTGCAAACTGGCGCGGCGGCGATCGATCTCACGATTACGCCATAGCGGAATATTGACGCCCATTCTGACTTCGCCGTCATTAGCAGTCAGACTTTTACCTTCATAAACCGGGTAATGACCGGTGCCTCGCCGCCAGCCACCAAAAAAAGTCGCCCCCATCACCGAGGTGGGTTGTTCAATCGACCAATCATATTGCCTGTTTTCATATAAGCCTGAAACTGACCAGCGGTTTTGCGATTTGAGCAGAGTGTCGAAACCGCCCTGCGCGGTCTGTAATTCACCGGCAGCAAGCGGTTTTCGCTGTTCTGCCGCCAGCAAACCGGGAAAAGCCCGTAAGGCGGCGTCGACCACTTCGCCGAGCGCCAGAGGAGCAACCGGGCCCGATGCTTCAGCCACCCCCAATAGCGACCAACATAACAGTAGACAAACAAACATTTTGCTCATAAAGCCTTCTTCTCATCGCTCTGAGTTTGCTTGAGGGCTGCTTTTTGCGGATCTTGCAATACAGGCTCCGGTAACACCAGTGGCGGAAAACCGTTGAAGATTCGCCATAGCTCATAGCCCAGAGTTACACGCCCCAACAAAACCCAGCCATTGACGCGCACACCCTGCCGGAGAAAGCGGTTATCCGGCCAGGGAATATCACTTTCATCAGGGCTAATTAAAACCCGAAAATGGCCTTTGCCATCATCGGTGGCATCGATCAAGGCGACACGACCGCCAAAAGAGCCCACCGAAAACTCTGGCCAACCGCCAAACTGAATCGCCGGATAACCTTCAAATTGCAAGCGAACATGGCTGCCGGTCACAATCAACGGCAAATCATTACCGTCTACCCATAATTCCACTGCCCGCTGATCGGTTTCCGGTACCAAAATGGCAATCGGCTGGCCGGCTTTGAGCAGATCCGCATTGGGATTGGCCAGTAAGCGCAGAATGGTGCCATCGCGAGGCGCATAAACCCGCTGGGTTTGCTGACGTGCCAGACGGGTTTCGACTTTCAGCAAATCGGCGCGAACATAGTTTTGGTCTTCGGTGGCCTTATTCAATTCGGCACGCTGTTTTTCAATATTGGCTGCGCTATCCGCCTGCAATTTCTGCCAATCAGCATTTAACGCTTGCACTTCATTTCTGGCGGCAGTAAGGCCGGCTTGGGCTCTTTCCCTATCGGCCTGACGCTGATTTATTTCCAATTGCGCCAATTCCAGGGTTCGTCGCGAGGCCAGACCTTTCTGCTGCAATTGTTGTTGGCGGGTTAAATTGAGCTGCGAGGTATCTCGCGCCGCCTGCGCCGCAGCCAAGGCTTGTTCGGCGGCTTTTTGCCGCTGTTTGCCCATTTCGATGCGGAACTCGGCTGCTGCGATGGCTTGCGGTCTTGCCAGTTCAGCCATCCGCAATTGTTGTTGCCAAGTCTCGACCCGGTTGTCGACAGCTGCCTGCCGGTCCAATAACGCCTGACGCTCCTGCGCCAGCCGCTGTAAAAGCAAAGGGTCGTTATCCTGCAATTCCGCAATCAAATCGCCTTGTTTAACCTGACTGCCTTCTTTGACACTCCAGCGCAGGATTCGTCCTTCCAGCGGTGCATCCAGCATTTGCTGACGCTCGCCGGGAATATAAGCGACCACTCGCCCTAATCCTTTGACGTTTTGCTGCCAAGGCGTCAGCATCAATAACACCCATAACAACAACAGTAAAAGCAACAGTGACCGCGCCAGCCTGCCAGCCAGTGGCGCAGTTTGCACGCCGGGCAATGCCATCAACGCATCCAGATTGGGAGAGTGGTTGGTGTTATTCATCGTGGCACTCCGGTTTACCGATCAGACGCAACTTGCCACCTTCAGCAAAGCGTATCTGTTGCTGACAACGGGCAATCACCTGGGGATGATGACTGATGATTATCAGGGTCCAGGGGACCGGTGCGCTAAACAGCAGCGCCAGAACCGGCTCCAGCCAAGCGGGCTCGATCAGATCCAATGTTCTATCAATCAACAATAATCTGGGCTGCGCCAAGATAGCGCGGGCGAGAGTAAGGCGTAATTGCTGATCGATGGTCAAAGGTCGGCCGTGAGAAGCCAGGCGAGTGTTGAGACCTTGGGGTAATTGTTCGATTGGTTCCAATAACCCCAGCTGTTGCAACACCGAACGCAGTTGCAGCAGGGGGATGTCACGTCCCATGCGCAGATTGTCGGCAATCGTGAGATTGATGATTTCGGCATTACGCACCAGATTCACACTGTCACGCAGGCGCCCCAGACTCAGATCGCGAATGTCCTGCCGGTCCAGCAAAACCCGCCCACTACGGGGACTGCGCAAACCATACAATATATCCAGAAGACTGCCGTGCTCTGCTCCGGCACTGATGACCAGAGTCGCTCCGGGATTGAGCAGCAGATTGCAGGCGTCGATGCCATCGGCATGCAGACCGGCATCGCAGCTTAACTGTTGCAGTTCAACCTGATAGCCGGATTCGGCTGTCAGCGGTGTTTCGCCGCCATCGCGCTCCGGGGGCAAATCCTGCAAATAGCCAATTTTGTCCAGACTGGCCATTAACTCGTAAAAATTATCCAGGGTTTTTCCCAGCCGGGTCAGACCGTAAATCATGGCATTGACCACCAGTTCTGCGGCAATCAGTTGCCCCAGGCTCAATTGCCGCTCAATCACCATCCAGCCGCCCAATGCCAATAAAAAAGTATTAGCCAGGGTATGCACAACCAAAGCGCCAATGTTTTGCCGCGACAAAATCCGAAAGTGGTTGATACAGGCATCCAGATACGCTTGACTGATGCGCTGTGATAAGTGATCCAGGAATAGCCGACTTTGCTGACTTCTGCCCAGTAATGGATTGCCGGCAATGTTTTCCAGCCAAGCCACCACACTATGTTTAGCGCGCGATTGCTCTATTGCGGTGCTGATTCCCTGTTTTCCCATGACAAACAGAATCAGATAAATGGCGGCAATCAAAAACAAATCGAAGGCCAGCAGCATCGGATGATAAAAAGCCAGCAACAGCATGCCTATCAAGGTTTGCAAGACATAACCCAGCGTTTCGAGCAATAACACTGCCGCAGTCTTTTGTAATGACACCACATCGAAAAAATGGTTGACCAGCTCGGGCAAATGTTGCCGGTCGGCGACTTCAATTTTGACTTGCTGCAAACGACTGACACTGTCGCCCAACAATCGTACAAACAAACGGCGTTGCAACATCTCAACCACATAGAACTGCAGCGCAACCAAGCTATTACTGAACGACAGTAGTACCAGCAAAATCAGAGTCAGCACCAACAGAGGCTGTAACAGCGCGCCAAAGGCGATGGTATTGACCAATGCCTGAACGGCTATCGGCGTTGCCAGAGATAGCAGACCGATGCCAATACCGTAGGCGATCAGTGTGCCGATATCCTGTCTTTCGATCCGGATTAAAGCTTGCAAGCGTTGTAGCGGTTGTTGTCCAGCCATGTCATTACTCCATTTTGTTTGGAGTCAGAGCTTAAAGGCTAATCTCCGCATAGTAAAATAGAATAAATCAATTCTTATTTTAGGTTTTATCTATGCTTTGGCGCGCAAAATAACCCCGGACAATCGCCAGTCACACCTGTCTATAGCTTCAGCGAATTACAATGCTTGCAGCATCCATACCGTTTCGGTTGCTGGCACTTTACCTTTCAGACCACCGGCAACGAGTTGGCTTTGCAGTTTTTCGAGCTGATACACATCGCCGTAATACTGGCTTACCAGGCTTGCATCAATTGAAAATGGCGGCCCTGCAATCAGCAATTGGTCATATTCGAAACTCACTAACAGCTGTGGTGCGGCGGCGGTTATTTGCAGCAAATGAGAGGTGTATAAACGTCTCAGCTCTGCCGGAAGAGCCACTAGCGCAGCCCGGTCATAAATTGCATCAACAACCCCCAGTTGCTGAGCCGAAACCTTAAAAATATCACCCACCAATATATCAATGCCTTGAGCACTGTATCGATACAACTCACCTAGTTCGGTGATCGCGGGTTGGATTTGCAGGTCGACAAATAGCTGCGTGATTGCCAGTTGACTTAATTCAGCACCAACTACTTGATAACCCTGAGCCAGCAGCCATGCCACGTCACATGTCTTACCGCAAAGCGGCAGGAACACCCGACTGCCCTGGCGCAGATTGAGTTTTGCAAAATGTTCAACCAGAAACGAGTTGGGCCTGCCCTCATGAAAAGCGATATCGCCGCTCTCCCATTTTTGATGCCAAAAGCTTGCGTCCATAGTATTTCCCAAGTGTTTAATGCTTGATAGCGGCGATGAATTTGCAAACCCGGCCAGCCCAACCGCTTCGAGTCACAGCCAAGGCCGAAACATCGCAACGCAGATAAATACAGCGCTGCATCAATTTCATGCCATTCGCCAGCAGCACAGCCCGTCAGCAGCTTGTGCTCATTGCCTTTTTGCCTGAAATATCTGCGGATAACGCATCCCATACCAGTTATCGACATAAAGATACTGACGGATAGGAGTCTTGATAATCAGCAATAACAAACCTATCGAATATAAACACCAAACGGCAGCCCATTCATTCATATTGTTTGTAGTCAGATAGGCAATTAAAGGGCCGCTGACCAAGTGATAAAGCACCACTTTCCAGGAACCATAAAGCAAGGGCAAAACAAAAGCGGCATAGATATAACTATTGGCCATCGCAATACTGCCGCTGGCCGGAATCGCCCAAGCAATATGCCATTGCCCCGAGGTAGAACAAATTTCTGGACCACAAAAAGGCATGCTGAATTTGAGATGAGTGCCAGGCAAAAACTGAACGTCGCGATCGTAGCAGAAACTGGACCAGGCAAAAGGATAGATGCGCATCATAAAAATGATTGACGCCAAGAAACACAACAGATACACCGCAACGGCAATACGCCGACGCACCGGTTCCGGTACGAAATACAGCATCACGGCATTGATAAAAAACGGCTGAAAGGCAATGTGCATATAGCCTAACAAGGTTGCGACCTGATTATTGGGATTAAGGCATTGATCGATCACCGTATAGGTGTAAGCCTGTAGTAATTCCATCAGCGAAAAATAAGCCAATGCCAGACATAAAGCACCGGATTCGCCTTTGCGATAGAACCACACTGTACTGGCCAAACCGGTCGCCGCCAGAACTGCCGACGCTTCACCACTCCAACACATATCCCCTCCGGGAAAAAGCTATTGCTTTGACGAGCCCGCCAACGATCGTCAGTGGTCAGGATAAATCAGCCTGTGATTCGGTAAATCTATCCCTAATAAACAAGGATGGTTGCGGGTAAAGTAAAAGCAATCAGTATTGCGGGATGGTGAAACAGAAATCAGCATACTGTCAGATTAATATCTTTTTTTAAAATAAATGCTGTTTTACAGTATGTGGCAATAAAATAATTAAATTATATTACCCATCAAATTTGGGTATAAAAAAATTATATAAAATGGTAGTCAGAAATACAGTGACGAAGACCAGCAGGACTGAAATGACAACTGAAAATACCAAGTTTTTCATGCCATCCTTTAATATTATTTGCTTATATAAAAAAGGATTTAAGCGGATATCCGCTTAAATCCTTGAAACTATTTAGTGCGCAGCCAAATAAATGGTCATCGCTTCTTTGTACAAATCCAATGTTGCTTTTAAAGCTTCGGCACCGTTTCCTTTGCCTTCTTCGATTTCGTCACGGGCAGCTTTCAGTTTATCACCGGCTTTTTGACGTAATCTTTCGGTTTTTTCGAAACGGAATTCTTTTTGCGCCTGACGAACATCACTCAGCAATTTCAGAATCGCCGCTTTATCGCCACCTGTAGATGCCAGATTCAAGGCTTCTTCGACTTTTGCAATCGTTGTTTCACCTGCGGCTTTAACAACAGCATTACCATCTACTTTTCCATTAGCCAAAGCTGATGTAGATACAAATGCAGTCATTAAAAAAAGTGTGGCGATGATTTTTTTTAAAAAATTCATTTTATAGCAGTCCTGTTTGTTGTGTTAATTAACTAGTTTTTAGATGGTTTTTTCTAAATTTCATCCGAAGCCTGTATAAGGCTTTTGCATGGTAACACAACACGATAAATATTATTTTAATTTATGGATTTTTAGAAAATAATACCTCTATTATTTTATGGTATTTAATAAAAAACCAATCCATAACCTTAAATATAAAATGGTATATGCCAGGAAAAAGCACTACCTGAAAATAGGTAATGCTGAAATCTTCCAAGCCGGACCACTGCCAGCCAGAAACAGATCAGCCAACAAAATTCGCTCCAAGCCATTGATCTGACTTTATAAAAACTCAGGTGTTTTGAGCTTCTGCTATCGACAGCCAAAATCCGCTTTTCAATGATATGAGCCCGATAAGCGACAGCTGCGGCCGATCACCAGCCGCATCTATCGCTTTACAGAACAGCCGTTTTAATACTTGAGAGTGAAGCCTATGAATGCCGAGCGTCCCAAGCCGGGCAGATTACGGTTATTTCTGTAACCGGGATCAGGCATGGAAATACTCATTGCATAATAGTCACCGGCGTTAACCCCGGCTAACGGCTGGTAGTACTGTTTATCCAGTAGATTATCCAGACCGACATCGACAGTCAGATTTTTATAGGTATAACCGGTACGAGCATTCAATAGGATGTAAGCTGGGGTAGTTAACTCATTTCTGATTTGTTGCACATCGGACTTGCCATCGACAAACTGCATCTCGATGCTATTGCGCCAGCCCTGGCGGTGATGATCCAGCGCCAGTTTGGCGTTAAACGGCATCATATGATACAGATTGCCGCCATCACTGATGTTATGGGCGGTTTCTTGTTTCAGATTAATATTACCGACATCACCATCACCATCACCATCACCATCACCATAACTACCCATCATCGACATTATCATCGCCGAGGTACTCCAGGGATACAGATCGTAAATACCGGGAGCCCGATTCTTACGGGCGTAGCCAAATTCATACTGACTTTCACGGTTGGATGTGTATTGCATCAAGGCCGACACATCGTCTGTTGCGGCTAGCATCATTCAGATTCCGGAATGCGTCAGGCCACATGCCGCCCCAATAGTTGTAATTGGTACCAAAGTTGGAAGCAACCGGGCTCTGATCATGCAGATATTGCATGCTCAACATCACATAGCGCTGCGAACAGCGCACCGAGATGATGTCCAAGCGCCGCGCCATTTCGGTATGAGAACAGTCGTGAATCCGATACAGAATAAAGGCATGGCGCTGCAATAACGGCAAACTGTCGAGCTCTTGATTGATTTGCTTAAAGCTTAATCTTCG
>CAIUWU010000050.1 GCA_903902945.1 uncultured Pseudomonadota bacterium | reverse complement strand
GAAAAAAGCCAATATGCTCAATTTTCGCGACATCCTGCATAACGCTGGCATTGTCACCACCATCCGCAAAACTCGCGGTGAAGACATTGATGCCGCTTGCGGCCAGCTGGTCGGGCAAGTCAAAGACAAAAGCCGCAGACATTTAAAACTGCAAAACAACGGGACTACGCATGCGCCTTAAGTCAGGCCTGAAATCCTGCTTGATCGCCATGCTTGTTACGCTGGCTGACGGCTGCAGCCTATTACCCGGCCTGTACAGTTCTGATCATTATCAGGCGCTACTGAACCAGCAACTAGGCAGCACTTATCTGCAATCGGGTCTGCCAGAGCTGGCCAAGGCGCATCTGGATAAGGCCTTGGCGCTAGATGACAGCAATGCCCAGACTTATAACTATCTGGCGGTCTATTATCAGAGTATCCAGGATCAGGAACAGGCCGGGCGTTATTATCAAACCGCCATGACACAGGATCCGGATGACCTGGAGATCCAGGCCAATTATGGCGGCTATTTATGTGCAACCGGCCATCAGGATGCCGGCATAGCCTTGATCAAAACCACGCTCGACCCCCGGCTCAATAGCCAACTGTGGCAGGCTAATACCCAACTGGGATTGTGTTATCTGTCACAAAACCAGCTGTCTCAAGCCGAACAGCATTTTCGTGAAGCACTGGCGAGCAAATGCGATTACACCCCAGCGTTGCTGGCCATGCAGAAATTCAGCTATCAGACCCGTGAATATCTGTCTGCCCGGGGTTTCTGGGAGCGTTATCTGCAACTGGGCAAAGCGAGCGCCGAATCACTATGGCTGGCGTTGCAAACCGAACGGGCACTGGGCAATATGCCACTGACCGAGCGCTACCGGCAGCAACTACTGTCGGATTTCCCGAATTCTCAACAGGCTCAACAAACCAAAACCGCGATCAGCAATTAAATTCAGCATTAACACATGGCAAAACAACAACAGGCAATTCAGGCCATCCGTGGCATGCACGACATCCTGCCCGAGCAGTCACCGTACTGGCACTGGCTGGAAAACCACGCCCGACAAGTATTGGCCGCTTATGGCTATCAGGAAATCCGTCTGCCCATCGTCGAGAAAACCGAATTATTCAAACGTTCGATTGGCGAAGTGACCGATATCGTCGAAAAAGAAATGTATACCTTTGACGACCGCAACGGCGATTCACTGACCTTGCGCCCGGAAGGCACCGCCGGCTGCCTGCGTGCCTGTCTGGAACACGGCTTGCTGCATAACCAGAGCCATCGCCTCTGGTATTACGGCCCCATGTTCCGTCACGAACGTCCGCAAAAAGGCCGTTACCGCCAGTTCTATCAACTGGGCGTTGAAACCTACGGCATGCCGGGCCCGGATGTCGATGCGGAAATGATTCTGCTGACCGACCGCCTGTGGAAAAAAATCGGCATTCGCGACAAAGTCGAGCTGCAGCTGAATTCACTGGGCACCTCGGAAGAACGCGCAGCTTATCGTGCCACGCTGGTCAGCTATTTCCAACAGCATCTGGCAATTCTTGATGAAGACAGTCTGCGCCGACTGGAAACCAATCCGCTGCGAATTCTGGACAGCAAAAATCCTGCGATGCAAGAAATGCTACAACAGGCACCAGTATTACTGGATCATCTGGGCGAAGACAGTCTGGCCCACTTCAGACAACTGACGCAATCACTCGATGCCCTGGGCATCAGCTATCGCCTAAACACCCGTCTGGTGCGTGGTCTGGATTATTACGGCAAAACCGTGTTTGAATGGGTTACCGACGAACTCGGCTCACAAGGCACGATTTGTGCCGGTGGTCGTTATGACGGTCTGATCGAACAGCTGGGCGGCAAGGCCAATCATGCGATTGGTTTTGCGATGGGAATGGAACGGATACTGGCACTGGTTGAGCAACTGGGCAGCGTCACCCCCGAACCAACTACCGATGTTTACATGATCCGGGTTGGCGAAACTGCAGAGCAACTGGGCATGATCTGGGCAGAACAGCTGCGTAACGACATCGAAGGCCTGAAACTGCAAGTCAATTGCGGCGGCGGCAGCTTCAAGAGCCAGTTCAAAAAAGCCGACAAGTCTGGCGCGGCCTACGCCATCATTATTGGTGATGATGAAGCACAGCGCGGCGAAGTCGCGTTAAAATCGCTGCGCATCGAACAAGAGCAAATCACCGTAAACTATGACGCCCTGCTGGCAACGCTGAGCAACTGGCAGCAGCAGAAATCACATTCATCCAATCAGTAAGAGAATCAACGTGGCAATTTACGATACCGAAGAAGAACAACTCGAACAGTTAAAAAGCTGGTGGGCCAATAACAATACATCGCTGATCGCTGGCGTGGTCGCGGCTGTTGTCATTGTTGCGGGTTCAAATGCCTGGCAAGGTTATCAGCAGGAACAACGTAACCAGGCATCCGAGCTATATCAAAATCTGCTGGATGCAGCGGCCAAAAACAATACCGAATCGGTAGAAACGCTGGCCGGCAAACTAAACAATGAATACGGCAAAACCGTTTACAGTGACTATGCAACCCTGGAATTGGCCAAATTAAAAGTCGGCAAAGGCGACTTTGAAGCCGCCAAAACCATTCTGCAACAAGAAATCAGCGGCGGCAGCTCTGAAATGCAGCACTTGAGCCGTTTACGTCTGATTCAGCTGTTACTGCAAACCAAACAATACGAACAGGGTCTGAAACTGATTGCCGAAGTCGATCCGGCTAAAGCCGAAGGTTTTTCAGCCAGCTATGATGAACTGCAAGGCGATCTGTACCTGGGCCTGGAACGTTATGACGAAGCCCGCAATGCTTACCAGAGCGCATTGCGCAGTGGTCAGGCGTCGCCGTTGGTGCAATTCAAACTGGATGATCTGACTGCCCCGGCACTGATCAACACCCCCGCCAAATAATTTTAACCAGACCCGATAATCAGATGCTAATGACCAGGAACCGTCGTTATTTATACCTTGCTGCCATCGTGACCAGCTTTAGTCTGCTGAGCGGTTGTGCCGGACTGGATGCGGGCCGCGATATGATTTCGGGTCTGAGTGAATACATTTTTGGTGATGATGACAACACCGATCCACCCGCCACGCTCGACGAAAACTTTCATGCCGAAGTCGAAATCGATCAACTCTGGGAACAAAGCATTGGTAACGGCGCCGATGGCCAGTTTTTAAAACTGCTGCCCGGCGTACAGGGCGAGATCGTTTATGTAGCCGACCATAAAGGTCTGGTTCAGGCCCGCAATGCCATCCGCGGTGATGTTGCCTGGGAAATCAAAACCGATTTTCCATTTTCTGCGGGCCCCGGTATCGGTGTTCAAAACATTATTCTGGGTAGCAGTCATGCCGAAGTGGTGGCATTTGATAGAGTCAGCGGTACCCAGAAATGGATGACGCAAGTATCCAGTGAAGTCATGGCGGTACCGGTTGTTGCTCAGGGCATGGTGTTTGTCCGTACCACCGATGGCAAAGTGATCGCCCTCAATGAATCGACTGGCGCACTGGTCTGGTCAGTGGAACAGAACGTACCGGCGCTGAGTATTCGCGGCACCGGCAATCCGATTGTGATCGATGACATGCTGGTAGCGGGCACCGCCAATGGCAAACTGGCGGCGTTGCAAATCAAAGACGGCAAGTTGTTATGGGAAACCACTATCGCCATGCCCAGCGGCCGCTCGGAAATCGAACGTCTGGTTGACCTCGACGCCGATCCGGTCGAACGGCGCGGTGCGATTTTCATCGCCAGCTATCAGGGCGGCACCTCCTCGGTTTCACAAACCGATGGCGATGTGATCTGGCGCAACGAAGCCACCTCATCCTATAGCGGTTTAAGTACCGATCTGCGCTATCTGTACATCAGCGATACCCACGGCGAAGTATCCCAGCTGGATCAGCGCAATGGTGCTGCGCTATGGAAACAGAAAGATCTGCACAATCGCAAACTGACCTCCGCCATCGCCTATGAAAACTATGTGGTAGTCGGCGACTTTGAAGGCTGGGTTCACTGGTTATCGATTAACGATGGCCGTTTGCTGGCCCGTAAACAGATCAGTAAAGCCCCGATTGAAACTCCTCCGGTAGTCGTTAATGGCACCGTTTTCATTTATGCAAAAGACGGCACTTTGGCCGCTTTGAGAGTCCGATAAATCTATGCTTCCCGTTATTGCCCTGGTCGGGCGTCCCAATGTCGGTAAATCGACTTTATTCAACTACCTAACTCGCAGCCGCGAGGCACTGGTTGCCGATTACCCCGGTCTGACCCGCGACCGCCAGTATGGTCGTGTCAAACGCGGTGAACGTGACTGTCTGGTAGTCGATACCGGCGGTATTACCGATGATCTGGAAGGCATTGACGCT
>CAIUWU010000049.1 GCA_903902945.1 uncultured Pseudomonadota bacterium | reverse complement strand
TCATTTGTAGAGGCACCGACAGTCTAACACTTCGAATTGGATTTATTGGCGCGAATAGGGCGCCTGAAAGGACAAAAGGGATAGCAGATTTATTTAGAAGATTTGCCTACAAAATGCCTACATAAAAACATGTAGGCAAAAAAAAGAGCTTAACGATTTCTCGTAAGCCCTTGATTTGTTTGGCTCCCCCGGACGGGCTCGAACCGCCGACCTAGTGATTAACAGTCACCCGCTCTACCGACTGAGCTACAGGGGAATAAATTGATTAGATGGCGCGCCCGGAGAGATTCGAACTCCCGACCGCACGGTTCGTAGCCGTGTACTCTATCCAGCTGAGCTACGGGCGCCTATCTAAGCTGCACATTATCTTTGTAATTTATTTTTATGTCAAACTTTATTTGATAAAGCATGATGAAAGTTGTTGTTGGTTACCTGGAAAATTGTAGATAAAAATATAACCAATTGATTTTTAAATGTTAATAATAAACTTTGTCTACTGAGGCTATTTTAATGGTTGCTCAAGTTCCATACGGTAAAAATATTTTGTCCAGCCTCTCTATGGAGGGCTGCAAAACATTTAAAAACGTTTTTTAAGATAAAGGATGTTTTTGTCGTAAGCATGTTTCTAAAGCCCGTACTGAATATGTTTCAGTGCTGAGACTCATTTCCAAACCAGAAAATAGGTGCAGTTGTTGAAAAATGAACTCTAACTTATTGAGCTTAATCAAACTTCTTTGGTTATCCACATTTCCTGTGGATAAGTCTGTGGATTTCCTTGTTATAAACAACCTAACTGCTTAATTTGTGTAGGATTGTCTTAAATTGGTTTTTTTTTAACCTTGTCTTTAAATCAAAGACTTAGCTTATCTTTGATACCGATTTACCTAAAGTCGGCGATCATTTTAGTCGCTGTGAAGACGCTAGCATGTTTGTGCATATCTCAGTTAAACAACACTGTTTTACAGTCATTCGTGGCTTGCTTACTATCAATGAATTGTGTGGTGTGATTATCAGCCGCGCATGCGGCGGTTTTTTGGGATACTAGCGACCTGTTTTGACCTTAACTGGAATTGTTGTAATGAAGTGTAATCTGTTTCCCTGGCTGGCCATCCTGATGATTTTGTTACTCAGTTGGTGGCTGCGCATTCTGTATATAGAACCCCAAGAGTTGGCAATTAGCTGTGAATCTGGCGTTGATGATTTTGCCTGTAGCATGCGCAAAAATCTGACCGCTATTTTTTACGATAATGTGGTGGGCTTTGCAGTACTGGCTATGGCGCTGACAGGGCTTTGGCGGCGTTCAGCTGTGATTGGTCTGAGTGCCGCTTTGCTAGGCATGGCCGGCATGGTGATTCATGGCGGCTTGCATACCGGTGTCGAATTCAATACGGTCGGTTTTGTGCTGGCCGTATTAAGTCTGCCGCGTTTTTATCTGCAACCAGCGCTATCAAGCCGGTCTGAATCGCTTTGAGCAGGGTAGTAATACCGAGCCGCTCAGCAGCAGACAAATCGCGGTCCAGTAAAATACGTTGCGATTGATGCCGTCGGCAAAATGAAAACGCATGTCGGGCTGAAAAATCAGATGTTCTATCACCGGTAGCCACAAGCCAGCTAGGCCTATCCAAACAGCGCAAATGATTTCTTCCACAGCAATACGGGTCTGACGCTGTATGCAGGCCAGTAAAAACCAGCCAATTGCCGGCACACTAAACAGCGCCAGCGGATAATCACGGTTACGCAAATCGAACACCAGCAGTAAACAGACGACGGCGGCGGCAAACAAAAACAGCCGTCGCAGCAAAACCAGCCAATCATCACAGTGGCAGTAGCGCGCCAGCGACGGAGGTAGCTTAAATGAAACCTGTCGGATCTCGGCGTTTGGCTGTTTCAGCCAGTGACTCAGACTAAGTGCAAAACCATAAGTCGCCAGCAGCAAGCCCAGCGCATAAAGACCGGAATAAGCCCATTCCAGGGCATTGCGGTTGCTCATCAACATATCGCGCCAATAGGCAACACTGGCACCGGCGCCGCTGATACTCAATGGTAATACCACCAATGCAATCGCCATATCGACACCTTGCCGGCGCCAGTGCAGATAAGCAAACACCAGAAACAACGCCGACATCGTCATAAACGCCAGCCGCTGCCAGTCTGGCGCTTCCGCGACCTGACCATGCAAAGCAAATTTGGCTTGGGCATCGTCGCTGAACATTCCCCAGTAACCACCGACCGCACCTTCCGAGCGCCGTTTCCAGGGTTGATCAAAACCTTCAATGATGTTGTAAGGAATTGCTTCGGCCTCAGCGATGGCGGAAAACTCGCGAATAAAACGCGCCTGATTGACTAACGACGCCGCAGCATCCTGACGCTGGCGGCCGTAACTGGGCCAGCCGGTTTCGCCAATCAGCAGCGGTTTGCCGGCCATTTCGGCCTGAACTTTATGATAAGTATCGGCCACATACTGGGCAGCGCCATCGACAGCCACCGTATCGTCATCCCAGAACGGCAGAATATGAATAGTGGCAAATGACACGGCGTCGGCCAATTCATGCTGATAACGTAACCAGAAATCCCAGCTATCGGCATAACTGATCGGCACTTGCGGCACTTGCTGGTGGACATCGGTCAGAATGGCGCGCAAGCGCTCTGGTGTTTGTTCGCGGCGCAATAACACCTCATTACCAATAATCAGCCCGCGAATTGTATCGGGAAATTGCCGGGCCAGACGCGTGCCGATAGCAATTTCGCGTTGGTTGTCGGCCATGTCGCGGCCAATCCAGATCCCCAGCCAGACCTGTAAACCCAGTTTTTGTGCTAGTGCCGGTACCGCATCCAGTCCCTGACCAACCGAATAGGTTCGTACACAGCCAAACTGTTGTGATAATGGCTTTAAGTCGGCTTCAATCTGTGCGGCACTGATCACCAGTTCATGATCAAACGGTGTCTGACCCGGCCGATGAAACGGCGAATACGATACACAATTCAGGCGGTCGACGGCGGCATCGGCAAACGACAGCGGCTGACCGAGCCGGTACCAATAGGCCAAACTGCCAATCGCGGTGGCAGCCAATGTGAGACAGATAAATTTGTAAATAACAGGGCGCATCAGGGTCGGCGTGGGGCAAGTTCAGGGTTGATTCGATAAAACCGGAACCGCCACGGATGCCAGCCGGCAAGCTGGGCGGAGCGGCTAAGAGTCGGCTTACTCCAGAGAGGCCCGGATGCCGGGCCTCGCGAGTGCGACATGATACTAAAACTTGAGGTTGAATTGCCGCTTGCTGGTCAGCAGCTACAA
The DNA here is from genome assembly GCA_903902945.1 of uncultured Pseudomonadota bacterium. Taxonomy (GTDB): domain Bacteria; phylum Pseudomonadota; class Gammaproteobacteria; order Methylococcales; family Methylomonadaceae; genus Methylomonas. The sequence goes on along the minus strand of CAIUWU010000049.1, from coordinate 10,138 downwards.
ACTGATTTCAATTCTGGACTGATGAATCCGAAGTGGATAAACCGTGATTCTTAAGGTCTGATCCTCAAAACACTGGCCTGTTTCCAGGTTGAAGTGTTGTTTATACATTGGAGACGCGACCATCGGTATACCGCCCAAATCGCCGACCATGCCGCGCGATAATACCTGGGCGCCGGAAAAAGGGTCGAGATTATCGACAGCAAACACCCCATTGATTTTCGGTAGCGAAAAAATCGCGATTTGCCGTTGCGCCACCCAGGCACAAATACCGGCATCGGCAACTAAATCATCAACGTTGCATACATCGATCCACTGTGACATCTCAGGCTACCTCTTCAATGATGGGAAAATGCTTAACCGGCAGCGAAGGTGCCGGAAAGCTTTGGCCGCGCTGTTCGATGAACGCTAAGCTCTGATCCGGTTGATCGGTGTTGACGAAACTGCGGAAGCGTTGCAGATGTTGGGGATTTTCCAGCGTGGTTTTCCATTCGCACTGGTAGCTGTTTATCACATGCTGCATCTGCTGCTCCAGGCTGTCGGCAATCTGCAGGCTGTCATCGATGACCACTTGGCGCAGATAGCTCAGGCCGCCCTCCAGGTTTTCCAGCCACACCGAAGTGCGCTGCATCCGGTTAGCAGTGCGGACATAAAAAATCAGCAAACGGTCGATATAGCGCATCAGGGTGACGGTGTCGAGCGCGGTGGCGAATAAATCGGCATGGCGCGGCTTCATGCCGCCATTGCCACAGACGTACAAATTCCAGCCATTTTCAGTAGCGATGACCCCGATATCTTTACTTTGCGCCTCGGCACATTCGCGGGTACAGCCGGAAACGCCGAATTTGATTTTGTGGGGGGCGCGCAAACCTTTGTAACGATTTTCAAGTTCAATCGCCAGACTGAGGCTGTCATCCACGCCAAACCGGCACCAGGAACTGCCGACACAGGATTTAACTGTGCGTAAGGATTTGCCATAGGCATGACCGCTTTCAAAACCGGCTTCGATCAATTCCTGCCAGATTAACGGCAATTGCTCCAGCCGTGCGCCGAACAGATCCACCCGCTGTCCGCCGGTGATTTTGGTGTAGAGCTGATATTTTTTGCCGACCTGTCCTAGTGTGATCAGCATATCCGGAGTAATTTCGCCGCCGGGAATTCTGGGCACCACCGAATAGGTGCCGTTTTTCTGGATGTTGGCGAGGAAGTTGTCGTTTGTATCCTGCAAGCCGATATGGGGTGTTTTTAAAATGTAATCATTCCAGTATGACGCCAGAATCGAGCCCACCGCCTGTTTACAGACTTCGCAACCCAAGCCGTGGCCATGACGGCTGAGTAATTGATCAAACGTCTGGATTTGTTCGACCATCACCAGATGGTAAATTTGCTGACGGGTCAGCGCAAAGTGCTCGCAAAGATCATTGCTGACCGCAACGCCGTGTTTGGTCAATTCATTATCCAGCACTGATTTTAATAAGCCTGCGCAACCGCCACAGCCGGTTGCCGCTTTAGTGCGTTGTTTGAGCTCCGGCAATGAACAGCAGCCGCTGGCTACGGCCTCGCATACTTGGGCTTTACTGACATCGTAGCAAGAACATATCTGGGCGCTGGCGGGCAAGGCTTCGACCCCCAGCGCTGCCGGTTGGTTAGCCGCGACCGGTAGTATCAGTGATTCAGGGTTGTCCGGTAGTGTCATGCCATTCAAGCAATATTGCAGCAATTGGGCATAGTTGCTGGCATCGCCGACCAGAACGGCACCCAATAACCGGCTTTTATCGGCACTGACCACCAGGCGTTTGTAGACTTCTGCAGCCTCATTCTGATAGCAGTAGCTCAGTGCTCCGGCTGTTTTGCCCTGTGCATCGCCAATACTGGCTACATCGACACCCAGCAGTTTTAACTTGGTACTTAGGTCAGCGCCGCTAAAACTGGCCGGTTGCTGTTGCAAATCAGCGATAACGGTTCTGGCCATTGCATAACCGGGGGCTACCAGACCGAATATTTGCCCGTTCCACAGCGCACACTCACCGATGGCGTATATATCCGCATCGGAACTGCGACATTGATTGTCGATGACAATCCCGCCCCTAGGTCCCTGTATTAATTGACAGCTGGCTGCCAGATCATCGCGTGGTCTGATGCCGGCGGAGAACAGCACTATGTCAGTTTCCAGGCTGTCGCCATCGGCAAACTGCAAGCGATTGAGACAGTCCTGACCGGCCTCGATCAGGGTGGTATTTTTATTCAGATGCACCTCGACGCCTAATGCTTCAATCTTGCGCCTGAGCATGGCACCGCCGCCATCATCCAATTGCACAGCCATCAAGCGCGGGGCAAATTCGACCACATGGGTTTCCAGCCCCAGATCCCGCAGCGCCTTGGCCGCTTCCAGTCCCAATAAACCACCGCCGATCACGGTACCGATACTGGATGTCGCCGCCGCTGCGCTGATGGCTTGCAGGTCTTCGATGGTGCGGTATACGAGGCACTGCGGGCGTTCACGGCCGTTAACCGGCGGCACGAACGGGTAAGAACCGGTTGCCAGCACTAATTTGTCGTAAGCCATCACCCGGCCTTGGGCAGATGTAATCTGTTTCTGCTGGCGGTCGATACTAATCACTCGGTCGGCCAAGTAAAGAGTGATGCCATGTTGTGCAAAAAAATCCTCATTGACCAGCGCCAGATCTTCGGCAGACTTGCCGCTGAAAAATGCCGATAAATGCACCCGGTCATAGGCCGGGCGGGGTTCTTCGGCAAAAGTAATGATCCGATACTGTTCTGTCAGCCCGCTGTTGACCAGCGTGTCTAAAAAATACTGACCGACCATACCGTTACCAATAACGATCAGGGTTTGTTTCATGCTCATCGGCAACCTCTTGACTGAGTGTGTAAGTTTGACAATGCCGTGGCATTGCCTGGCTAACTGACTTTGCTTTGCCGCTAATTTTCTTCAGGCCAAAAAAAAGGCGTTCTGCGGAAATGACATCAGATTCATTTCCGCAGGACGCCTTTGTCCATTCGACTAATAACAGGAAGTAAAGCAAAATAACCAACACTTCCAAGCAAATCTGATGCCATGTCTCCAAAGCCGCTGATTAGCGGCTAGTTAACCAATTTGCTCGCTAAAATCGCACCAGAATCGGGCGCTATTGGCGGCGGTTGCACCAAAAAGTCGGTTTACACTGCTATTCAGGCCGTGTTTTAGCGATTCATCAGGTGGCCCGGGTTTTGCTTTCTATAGAGGCATTTGTGTTTCTGGAAAGCATCATGACTCTTGCGCCCTTCAAATTATTCAGCTTGCGTGGAAAGATCAAAATTCTGCACATGAGCTGGATGGCTTTTTTTATCAGTTTTGTGATCTGGTTCAATCACGCGCCATTGATGATTCTGATTCAGCAGGATCTGGCCATTACCGATGCCGAAGTGGAAATCATTCTGTTGCTGAATGTGGCTTTGACCATTCCGGCGCGGGTGATTATTGGTTTAGTGGTCGATAAGTATGGGGCCAAAATCAGCTACAGCGCCTTACTGGCGATTGGCAGTGTGCCGTGTTTCTTGTTTGCGTCGGCCGACAATTTTGCCGAGCTCGCCTGGGCACGCTTTTTACTGGGCTTTATCGGCGCCGGCTTTGTGGTGGGCGTCAGGATCATTGGTGATTGGTTTCCGTTCAGTCAGATTGGCACCGCCGAAGGTTTATACGCCGGTTGGGGTAATTTCGGGTCGGCCTTTGCGGCGATTTTTCTGCCCGGTCTGGCATTTTATTTTGGCGAAGCCGATGGCTGGCGCTATGCGATTGCCCTGACCGGCGTGGTGGCGCTGATCTACGCGGTTGTTTATTACTGCAATGTCGAAAACCTGCCTAGCGAGCTGGCCGGCCTCAAAGGCAAACAGTCATCTAGCATGGAAGTCAGCAGCGTCACCGATTTGTTTTTGTATATTCTTAGCCTGATACCGCTGTATGGAACCTTGTCATTGCTGACCTGGAAACTGGCCAGTCCCGGTTATCCGCTGCTCAATGAGCGCTGGGAACTACTGCTGCATATCGCTATCTGGCTGGTGTTTCTAGTACACGCTTGGCAGCTGGTCAAAACCAATAGTCAGCGTCTCAGTCAGCCGATACCCAGTATTCAGCACTATCAGTACCGTCAGGTGTTTATTCTGGCGATTGCCTATCTGGTCAGCTTTGGCTCCAAGCTGGCGGTATTGTCGATGTTACCGATGTTCTTTTTTCAGACATTTAGTCAGAGTCAGCAAATTTCGATGCTGGATGCCGGGTTGTTGGCATCCAGTTTTGTGGTCACCAATATCATCGCTCGCCCGCTTGGCGGCTGGTTGAGTGACCGGGTCGGTCGCAAATTATCATTAACGCTGTTTACTATCGGTTTGGCGCTGGGATATTTCGCCATGGCGCTGATTTCGCCGAGCTGGTCGATCGCGCTGGCAGTGTCTGTGACTTTGATTTGCTCGATGTTCATGCAAGCTGCCGAAGGGGCTATTTTCGCGTTTGTGCCGCTGGTTCGGCGGGCGATTACCGGTGAAGTGGCCGGGATCGTCGGCGCTTATGGCAATGCCGGGGCGATCATTTTTCTGATCGTTCTGACTTTCATGACGCCCATGCTGTTTTTCGGCCTGCTCGGTGGCTGTTGCCTGTTAATGCTGGGCCTGATCTATTTTCTGCAAGAACCCCGCAATTTCATTACCCAAATCATGCCGGACGGCAGTCTGATCAAAATTGAGCTGGAGTGAATATGGCGGCGCTGAAAGTGTTGGTTATCGATGGCTTCGATGAAGATCGTCTGCTGGAGCGGCAACTGCGCTTACACAGCTTCGAGGTCGCAACCCTGCAACCACAGGCTCTGGATCTGGTGGCCGTGGTCAAAGCCCTGCAACCCGATGTCATGGTTCTCAATCTGTACACGCCGGATCAGTCTATCCTTGACATGATTCTCGACATCAATCAAAACCACTCAATGCCGGTGGTGATGTTTTCAGAAGATCAACAAACCGACACCATCAATAAAGTGATTCAGGCGGGGGTCAGTGCCTATATCGTCGATGGCTTTGAGCCTAAGCGGATCAAATCGATTATCGAGATTGCAATTGCCCGTTTTCGGCAGCAACAGGCTTTAAAAGAGGAATTGCAAAAAACCAAGAACCAGTTGGAAGATCGCAAGCTGATCGATAGAGCCAAGGCGATCCTGATGCAGTCGCAAGGCTTTAATGAAGATCAGGCTTATCACGCATTGCGGAAACTGGCGATGGATCGCAAGCTGTCGCTGGGAGAAATAGCGAAAAATGTGATTGCGATGGCAGCGCTTTTTAAATGACCACGCACCATGCTGCGGGCATTTTGCACCAATCAAGTGCTGTTAAGCCTATCGCCGGCTAGAATCGCTGACAGGGAGTATGGCGGTAGAGTTGGTTTTATGTTGCTGTTTTTGGGTAATAAATCCTGTTATTTAACCAATAAATCAGAAAATGGCATCAAGTTTGCTTAACTAAGACTGAATCCCGACGCAGGGATCCAAATTATCGCTCACCGATGAGCAAACCAGACGAAGGCGTCTTTCGTGCATGGCTGTCAGCCGTGCCACGAAGACGCCTTTTTTATTATCTGCAGCTTTTAGGATCTGACTATGAAACTCAGCAAACCCAATATTCTGGCCGTTGTTGCCACAGCCGCATTAAGTTTTTCAGCCACCGGCCTGGCCGGCGGCAAACCGGAAAAAGAAGATTTGAAATTTGGCTTTATCAAGCTGACCGATATGGCGCCGCTGGCGGTTGCAGCCGAAAAAGGCTTTTTTGAAGAAGAAGGCGTGTTTGTACAACTCGAAGCCCAGGCTAACTGGAAAGTGGTCATGGATCGGGTGGTCAACGGTGAACTGGACGGATCCCACATGCTGGCGCCGGCACCTTTAGGCGCCAGTATCGGCTACGGCAACAAAGCCGATATCATTACCGCCTTCAGCATGGGCTATAACGGCAGTGCGATCACTGTTTCCAACGATATCTGGAAACAAATGAAAGCCAATCTGCCGATGGAAGGCGGTAAACCGGTGCATCCAATCAAAGCCGATGCTCTGAAACCGGTGGTTGATAAATATAAAGCGGAAGGTAAGCCGTTTAACATGGCCATGACTTTCCCAGTCGGCACTCATAACTTGAAGTTGCGTTATTGGTTAGCGGCTGGCGGTATCAATCCCGGGTTTTATGCGCCACCACAAGACACCACGGGTCAAATCAATGCCGATGCGCTGTTGTCGGTGACTCCGCCGCCGCAAATGCCGGCAACCCTGGAATCAGGCACCATCTATGGCTACTGCGTCGGCGAGCCCTGGAATCAACAGGCGGTATTCAAGAACATCGGTGTGCCGGTGATTACCGATGATGAATTATGGAAAGACACCCCGGAAAAAGTATTCGGCGTCACCAAGGCTTGGGCGGATAAATATCCCAATACCCATCTGGCGGTTGTCAAAGCGCTGATCCGGGCTTCGATGTGGCTGGATGCGGAAAACAACAAAAATCGTAAAGAAGCCATCGAAATGCTATCGCAAAAACAATATGTCGGTGCCGATTACGAGGTATTGGCCAACAGCATGAACGGCACCTTTGAATATGAAAAAGGCGACAAACGCTCATTACCGGATTTCAATACCTTTTTCCGTCATGGCGCCAGTGTGCCCAGTTACAGCAGTGCGATTTGGTACTTAACTCAGATGCGTCGCTGGGGCGAAATTAATGAATTCAAACCGGATGGCTGGTACATGGAAACCGCCAAAAAAGTCTATCGTCCCGACATTTATCTGGCCGCAGCCAAAGAACTGGTTGCCGAAGGCAAAGCCAAAGCCGAGGATTTCCCAGCCGATACCAGCATTAAGCCTTCGCAAAACTTCTTCATCGACAAAATCAGTTTCGATGCCAACAAACCCAACGATTATCTGGCCAAATTCCCGATTGGCTTAAAAGCCAAGCAAACCGTATCTGGCGGCAAAATCGTTGACTAAGTTCTGAGCGCTACAGGGTGATGCCGCGCGTGATTTTCACCCTTTTAGCCTTGCAGATTAGTAAACGCCATTTTTGAAATCATCAAAAGGTTAAGACGATGAATAACAAGTTGATTAAATTCTTCACCCTGACGGGTTTGACCTGGTTTGTACCCTTAGCCAGAATCGCGGCCGGTGAAAATCCACAACAACAATTACGCCAATTAAGTTTGATTATGGGCGTACCGATATTGGCAATGCTGGTTTTTCTAGGTTTTTGGAGCGTGACTGCCGCACAAATTCACACCAGCTTGGGCGCAATCCCGGGCCCTGTTGCGGTTTGGCATGAAGTAAGCGGTTTAGTGTCTGAGCACTATGCTGAAAAAGCCAAAATGGCTGAGTTTTATCAACGTCAGGAATTGCGCAACAAGGAAAAGCTCGCCGAGGATCCTAAAGCTGACATCAAACTCAGGCCCTATACCGGTAAACCGACTTATCTGGATCAAATTTTCACCAGCCTACGCACTGTGTTTGCCGGCTTTGTGATCGCCAGTCTGATTGCAGTGCCGCTGGGTCTGCTGTGTGGCATGAGTCCGGTGTTGAATACCGCATTTAATCCACTGATTCAAATTTTCAAGCCGGTATCGCCATTAGCCTGGTTGCCGATTGTCACCTTGGTGGTTAGCGCTGTTTATGTCAGTGGTGATGATGCCTGGTTTGCCAAATCTTTTGTGACCTCAGCGATTACCGTCACTTTATGTTCTTTATGGCCGACTTTAATTAACACCGCAGTTGGCGTGTCATCAATTGATCGTGATCTGGTCAATGTCGGCAAGGTGTTAAGACTGGACTGGTCCACCCAGATCAAACGCATCATTTTGCCTTCGGCATTGCCTTATATCTTTACCGGCATGCGCTTATCGCTAGGCGTCGGCTGGATGGTGTTAATTGCCGCTGAAATGCTGGCGCAAAATCCTGGCCTCGGCAAATTTGTCTGGGATGAATTTCAAAACGGCAGTTCCAATTCGCTAAGCCGGATCATGGTGGCGGTGTTTACCATTGGCATTATTGGCTTCATGTTGGACCGGATCATGCATTCGCTGCAAAACCTGTTTTCGTTCCAAAAACTTTGAGGACAACATCATGAATGCTGTTATCCCAAAAACCTTTGAGTCCGCCATGCCCAAATCAACTGCTGCTATCAAACCCGCTAACGATGGTTCTAAACCCTTATTGGAATTAAACGCTGTTTGTAAATCGTATGGCGAAGGCAAATCAAAAACCTCGATTTTAAAAGACATCAATCTCCACATTCGCCCAGGTGAATTCATCGCGATTGTCGGTTTTTCCGGTAGCGGCAAAACCACCTTGTTATCAATGATTGCCGGCTTAATTAGTCCTGATAACGGCCAGTTATTAAAAAATGGCGACACCATTACCGGCCCCGGTCCTGATCGGGGAGTGGCGTTTCAGAATTATTCCTTGATGCCCTGGTTAAGTGTTTATGACAACGTAGCATTGGCGGTCGATGCCATTTTTAAACACTGGAGTCCTGAACAACGTCATGCCCATACCGAGAAATATGTACGGATGGTGAACTTGGGTAGCGCTATGCACAAAAAACCTAGCGAACTGTCTGGCGGAATGCGGCAACGGGTCAATGTGGCGAGAGCTTTGGCGGCTAATCCCGACATTTTGTTATTGGACGAACCGTTAAGCGCTTTGGACGCTTTGACCCGGGGCAACTTGCAAGATGAAATTTTGCAAATCTGGGAGCAAGATAAGAAAACCGTGATTTTAATCACCAACGATGTCGATGAAGCCATCTACATGGCTGATCGGGTGATACCGCTTAAACCCGGCCCCGATGCTTGCTTAGGCACGGAGTTCGACATTGCTCTGCCGCGTCCTCGTGATCGCACCGCGCTTAACCATGATTCTGAATTTAAACGATTAAGGGCTGAAATTACCCGCTATTTAATGGACCTGGGCCAGGCCAATCATTCGCAATCGACCGGTGATCAACTGCATTTGCCGGCGGTTAGACCCAATACCAGCAATGACTGGAAACTGGATACTTCTGCGCTTAAACCTAACCCCAATGATTTAGGTAAACCGCGCTATTTAGAATTTGCCCAACTCTCGAAAATCTACCCAACGCCGGATGGCAATAGCAGCGTCAAAGTAGTCGATGGCTTTGATTTGAAAGTGAAGAAAGGCGAATTCATTTCAATTATTGGCCACTCCGGCTGCGGTAAATCCACGGTGCTGTCGATGACCGCCGGACTTAACAGTATTTCTGAAGGCGGGATCATTCTCGATAACCGTGAAATCGACGGTGCCGGCCCGGATCGTGGTGTGGTGTTTCAGGCCCCCAGTCTGTTTCCCTGGCTGACTGCTTTCGATAACGTCATGCTCGGTGTCGATAAAGTTTATCCACATGCCTCTCAGGAAGAGCGCGAAGACATCGTCGAATACTATTTGACCCGGGTCGGTCTGGCCGCTGCCATGTTCAAGAAAGCCGCCGATATGTCCAACGGTATGCGGCAGCGGGTCGGGATTGCCCGCGCTTTTGCGCTGTCACCTAAGCTGTTACTGCTCGACGAACCATTTGGGATGTTAGATTCCCTGACTCGCTGGGAGTTACAAGAAGTGCTGATGGAAGTCTGGCAACGGACTCAGGTGACAGCCATCGTGGTAACTCATGATGTCGATGAAGCAATTTTGCTGGCCGACCGGGTGGTGATGATGACCAACGGGCCGCACGCCAGAATCGGCAAAATTCAAGCAATCGACTTACCTCGTCCGCGTAGTCGTAAGGCGTTGTTGGAACACCCAGACTATTACCGTTACCGGGAAAGCCTGCTGAGCTTTCTGTCGGAATGTGATCACACTCATTAATTTACCTGATTGGCTGCGAGGACTTTATGTCAAGAATTTCTACTACTTTACCTTCCGCGCTATTAGCGTCTTTGTCTTTAATCGCTAGTCAGGCTCACGCTGATGTCACTAAAGATATTGAAGATGCCTTGAATTTTTACCATTACGGCAATAACGGTGCGGTGAAAGCCGACCTCAACTATCGTTGGGAAAACGTTGATCAGGATAAAGGTAGCGGCAACCCCAAAACGGCTAATGCCAATACCGCACGCTTG
>CAIUWU010000048.1 GCA_903902945.1 uncultured Pseudomonadota bacterium | reverse complement strand
GGCTGTCATCGACAAGCTATTACAGGAAAAACACTACCTGTTTGGCGGCAGCAATTTTGACAATCAGAAACAGCACCAGCAGCGAGCCGCCGAAGGCCTGCCAGCGTTGTTTGCCCTGACTTTTCAGCGTCAGCAATCCCAGAGCAATGAAGCCCAGCATCAGGATCAGTTTGGCGACGATCCAGCCATAGGCCATATCCAGCCAACCGCCCTGCAGGGTCAGAGCAATCCCGGATAACAGCAAAATGCTGGCCAGACCGTGAGGGGCCAGTTTCAGCCATTTCTGATCCAGCAGTTCCGGCTTGCGTTCAGCCAGATAAACCCGGTACAGAAAAACGCCCACGACCAGCAATACCAACAATAAATGAATATGTTTCAGCATAAGTATCAGTGATGTGAAGAGTGGGAAGGCGGATTGGCGGTTATATCCTGTCTGCGCAGAATATAACGTTCGGCTTGCTTGCCAGTAATCAACTTGGCATTGTCATCAAGCTGAGTCAGGGTATTGTTGCCCAGCTGGTAATAACGTTTGGCACTGCCATCACGCGAGGTTAGCAGCGCGGTATGGCCATCGACCCAGCTCAGTTTGCCTTTTTCGGTAAACTCACGCTCGGATTTGCCCAGATACTGGGTCATCATCAGGTAACTGCCATTTTTGTTTAACGCCAGCGTGGTTTTAACCCCAACACAATCGGCGCAGGGTGTCAGACCGTTAAAGGTACCTAACCATTCGGACACATCCGGTTCATGATGATGTTCCGCTGCGTTAGCATCGGTTGTTTCCGCCAGCACCGGGCCGGTGACAGCCAGAGCGGCGATCATCAGCGCGACTGGCAGCTGTTTGAATAATTGTTTGACTAACATAATGTCTCCTCGGCAAAACTGCCGGTGATTGTAATGACAGATCAACAGGAAAGCGAACCCGATTTCAGTTTTTCCACCCGCATGGTCAGGATGCCTTAACCGATCAAGCGAATCAAACTGTCCTGCCATAAAACCCGGATCAATCGGCAGTACCGCGCAACCGGGTGATCCAGGCGGCCTTGGCCACGGGCTCGACATGAAACGCCAGCGCCGCTGATTTATGCAACAGCCCCTCCTCTCCCGAGGCATTCGGATTGAGCTGACATTTCTCAATAAAATCGACCATACGCCCGGTGTTATAAATCAATAACATCCGGTTGACTTCACTGCCACGGTAAACCTGATACGCCACATTGTGTTCGACAAAGGCCGGATTGCGCTCTATCAGGGCTGATACCGCTTCCGTGGCGCCGGAAGCCAGTTTTTTCAGCACCGAATCATCACGCAGCTGGATCAACTGTTTCAGATAAACCGCCAGCGTCCGCTGCCGTTGCTGCTCCTGCACCGTCTTCAGTTCGGCATCGTTAAACAAAAAGCTTTCTGCCACTAAATAATGCTTATCTTTGTCGCCATCATTGGCGAACAAGGCAATCTTATCCAGCGCCTGATCCTGCAAGGCATCCAGAAAAGCACGGGGCGCGCGAATATGTTTATCAACTGTCACCACCCAGGGCAAAGCCCGACCGGTAGCTTCAAAACGGGCT
>CAIUWU010000047.1 GCA_903902945.1 uncultured Pseudomonadota bacterium | reverse complement strand
TCCACTACCTGTGAGGCGTGCTGAATCGATAAACGGCCTTGGTAAGTAACCAGAGCCTCGGACAATAACGGTGCAATCACCGACTCATCGCCGACCATGATCAGTTTTAATTGCGGATTACTTTCTAAACAGGTTAGCGACGCAGGAATCGTCACCTGAGGACCAAAGTCCCCACCCATAGCATCAATTGATAGGGTTACACTCACGATTAGGATTAACTCCTGTAATCGGACAAGCCGACAGCAGAAACTCAGGCGTCGGCTTTAGATGGATATGGATTTAAAACGCTTATTCTTCGTCGCTGCTGGCGATGATTTGACGACCTTTGAAAAAACCATCTGGCGTCATGTGATGACGCAGATGAGTTTCACCTGTCATTGGATCTTGTGATAAAGCTTTGCTGGTTAAAGCATCGTGTGAACGACGTTGACCGCGTCTTGAACGCGATACTTTACTCTTTTGTACTGCCATTTTTACTCTCCAGTTTTTTTAAGTTTGGCTAAAACAGAAAAAGGGTTAGCCGCTTTGGCTTCGGTATGGTTTTGATCGTAGTCAGCATCCTGTGAGCTGCGGCGACTGATGCAATCGTGCTCATGCCTTGGAAAATCAGGCAGAACCAGCAAAATTTCATCTTCGATTATTTGGTTGAATGACAGCTTTTCCCCATTAAACAGTAATGGCTCTGCATCAATATCCAGCTTATCGGCTTCTTGCAAAGACGACACCACCGCCAATTTAAACGAAAGCGCTATCGGCCACTCCAGCGGTTGTAAACAATTTTGGCATTCCAGATTAAGACTGGCTGTGATATTGCCTGAAACCACTGCAGATTTGCCCTGCTTGCTAAACAGTACATCTACATTAACCACACCGCTATTTTCAGCGACGCTTTCAGACAACCGTGACAATGCAGCGATATTTATCGCACCAGCCAGCACTGCGCGCCTTTCGGCGAGCATCAATGGGTCAATTAGGTCGGGTAATCTGTCTGACATAACTGCAAAATGATACAGGTAACAGCGTGTTGCGTCAAACCCACAACACTTATTGCCGCTATCCGTTGCGTCCGTAAAGACTTAGAACTTGCTGCACATAGTTCTGCGTTTCAGGATAAGGCGGCACAGTGCGGTTATAACGCAGCACCGCACCCTCACCGGCGTTGTAACCAGCAACCGCCAGTTTCAGATTGGTATCGAACATCGCCAGCAGATCTTTCAAATATCGGGTACCGGCATCGATATTCTGCTCGACATCGAACCGGTCGAGCACGCCGTAACGCCGCGCTGTATCGGGCATCAATTGCATGATGCCGACAGCACCGGCCGAAGAAATAGCATTAGGATTGTAGGCAGACTCCGTCTGAATCACGGCATGAATCAGCCTGGGGTCCATCTGATGGCGTTCAGCGATCTTGTTAACCAACTCAGTGAACTTTTGCTTATTGACCGGCATAGTCCGCAAATCCTGTCGATAGGTTTTGGGCGGCGTTTTAATGATCAGCCGATAATCCAAACCGCTGGCTGGCCTGTTGGTGTAATAAAAATGCCCTTGACTATCAACCAGCTTGTAAATATCAGCTGACACAGACAGCGCCCCAAACAGGCCGCCACCGGCAACAGCCAGCATAAGCGCCGCTTTAATCGAGTTTTTTGATACTGATCGCACCGGCAGCCCTCACCGCCTTATCTCTGGCTTCGGCCACCGTTTCAGCACTCGCCAACGCCACACCCATACGTCGATGCACAAACGACTCGGGTTTACCAAACAAACGCACTTCGCTATCAGCAATCGCCAATGCCCGCTCCAAGCCCTGATAAGCGACCCGCCGACTATCGACACCGCCCAGAATCACCGCACTCGCAGCGGCATTGTTTAATTCGGCATTGACCGGCAGACCCAGAATGGCTCTGACATGCAGTTCAAACTCATTCTGGCGCTGACTGGCCATGGTTACCATTCCGGTATCATGAGGCCTTGGACTGACTTCGCTAAACCAGACCTGATCACCTTTGATAAACAACTCGACACCGAACAGTCCCAGACCACCCAAAGCCTGCGTGACTTTACCGGCAATCTGCTGTGCCAATTGCAGCGCTTTCTCACCCATAGGCTGGGGCTGCCAGCTTTCGCGATAATCACCGTTTTCCTGCACATGACCAATAGGCTCACAGAAATGGGTTTCCACCTGCCCGTCGGCATTCAGCGCCCGGACAGTGAGTAAAGTAATCTCAAAATCAAAATCCACCTTACCTTCGACAATTACCTTGCCGGTATCAGCACGACCACCAGCCTTGGCATAATCCCAGGCCGACTGTAACTGGTCGGCACTCTTGACCATAGACTGGCCTTTGCCCGATGACGACATGGTGGGCTTGATAAAACAGGGATAACCGATACCACCTTCAACCGCCGCCTGAAGCTGCTCGAAGGTATCGGCAAATGCGTAACTCGAAGTCGGCAGCTGCAATTGCTCGGCAGCCAGCTGCCGAATACCTTCACGATTCATGGTCAGCTGTATCGCTCTGGCATTGGGCACGATAGTGACAGCGCCCGCTTGCTCTAGTTCGGCCAGCGCCTCGGTGGCAATCGCTTCCAGCTCAGGGATCACATAATCGGGCTGTTCGACAGCCATCAGCGCCTTAACCGCCGATGCATCGGTCATATCGATCACATGACTGCGATGAGCCACCTGCATCGCCGGCGCATGCTGATACCGATCCACCGCAATCACTTCGACACCATAGCGCTGCAGGGAAATTGCAATTTCTTTGCCCAACTCACCGCTACCCAGTAATAAAGCTTTGGTGGCAGCAGCGCTGCAGGGAGTACCTATATTCATGATTGAGCCAGATAGTTATCAATGTCTTGTTTGGAAAAACCAATTTTCTTGGCAACCCGGTCGGCATGACTGACGCGGGAAATACCTTCGACCAACTTGAAGGTTGGCAGTTCATCGGCGAATTCGACCTGCCGGGTCATAGTGATGCCGCGTTTGACGAACACGTCGACCAGCTGATGATTATGTGTAATCAGAATGGTGCTATTGGCTTTACGGTAAAAACCATCCAGCACATCCATCGAAGACTGCATTTTTTCTTCAAAGGTGGTGCCCTCGGCCATTTCGTCCAGCACCACCAGACTTTTGGCAGTGGTCGCCAGGAAAATATCCCGGGTACGCTTCAGCTCGGTACCAAAACGGCCTTCACCGTCATCGAGATGACTGATTTCCGGCGCCTGATAAAACACGCGATCAGCAACAGTCAGTTGAGCCGTCTGCGCTGGCACATAACAACCAATCTGCGCCAGAATCTGAATCTGGGTCACGGTTTTACAAAAGGCGGTCTTACCACCGCTGTTCGGACCAGTAATGCAGACCAAACGCTGATCGGACAACTCAAAATCATTACCGACATAGTCAGGATGCTTGTGACCCAGAATGGGGTTTTTAGCACCACGCAAGCGTATTTGATGCTGTTCGCCGTTGTGCAGTTCCGGCAACACCGTCTCACTGCCATAGGCTTCCGCGTATTTGATAAAGGCCATCAACTCATCCAGCTGCCCCAAACCTTCCAGCAACTCACTGAGCGCCGAAGAATTTTTATAAATATCGCGCAACGGGATAATGCAATGATCACGATCATAACCGCCGATCAGCGGGATATAGGCCAGCAACAACGGAAACAGAAACACCGAGCCTATCGACAAGCCATCTCGTCCGACATTAAAGAGATCGACCGACACAAACTTCGACAAGGCCCACAGCGAAGCCAGCACCAAACCAATCAGTAACGGCTTGAACAGCTGCGGGCGAAAAATCATTGCTGGTGACAGCGAACTTTGCCATTCAGCCTTACTTTGCAGGCCTTTTTCGCTGTTATAAACCGGCCCGGTCATTAAGGCGTAATCATTGCTGTCAGCAAAACTACCTATCTTGTTGTAGACGCTTTGCAAATAAGCAGTTTGCGGCACACCCGAATTTTGCAACGCCGCTACCAGATTGCTTACAAAACCCACACCACGGCGATATTGCTTATAGCCATAGCCTTCGATCTGATGTTTCTCGCGGGCAGTGCCCATGCCGCCGAGAAACTCACCAAACAACAACAAATACAGGCGTTCTTCCTCGTTGGCAGCATTGGTCAGAATGTTCTCGACATTGGCTCGCACCGCCGGATTGTCACGAATTTCCAACACCGCATCCTGCTTGGCTTTGATCGCATCGGCATCATCCAGCGGCTGCGCCAGCGAGCGATATAGCACCGACTGCCCAGCCACCGTGGCAGCATAATTGACATTATCAAACAGCTCATCCACTTCGATAGCATTAAAAGCCCCCGGATCCAGCACGCCTTCGCCGGTTGGCAATGGCTTGCTGACACGCGGATTAGGCCACTGACCAGCCCAGCTTTCCAATAGAGTTTGTTGCATGCTGCCTCCCGATTATTATCTGCCGCACTTCTTAAGATGCGTTGTTGATTAAAGCCATCATTACTTCGACATGGGCATCGCTGTCATTCAAGGCCGGAATGTATTGATACTGTTTGCCGCCAGCCTCCAGAAAAATCTCCCGGTTGGTAATAGCAATCTCTTCCAGCGTTTCCAGACAATCCACCGAAAAACCCGGACAGACCAGATCAACGTTATCAAAACCCTCTGCGGGGAGTTGCTCCAGCACTTCGACACAATACGGTTTCAGCCACTCAGCCTTGCCAAAGCGCGACTGAAATACCAGCCGCCATTGCTGATCCTGCAGACCCAGCTCTTGGGCCAGCAAGCGCGCAGTAGTCTGGCAATGATAAAAATAAGGATCGCCTTTCTTGGTCAGCATAGCCGGTACCCCATGAAACGACATGACCAGCAGTTGCGCCTGACCATGCTGTTGCCAATACTGCCGAATTGAATCGGCCAGCGCAGCGATATAGACAGGATGGCGATGAAACTCGCTGATGAAACGCAGACTGGGAATATGCCAGCCGGCTTTCAGTTCATCAGCCACTACATCAAAGATCGAGGCAGTAGTAGTGGAAGAATATTGCGCATACAGCGGCAATACCACGATCTCATCGACACCTGCCTGCTTGAAAGCCTGCAGTTTCTGTTTCAATTCCGGCTTGCCATAGCGCATCGCGTAATCGATCAGCAATTGCTCGCTGCCATATTTGGCCGCCAGCTTCTCTGTCAGTTGTCGGGTGAATACCATCAGCGGCGAGCCTTGTGCAGTCCAGATGGTCTGATAGGCATGGGCTGATTTTTTGGGCCGGAACGGCAAGATGAATAAGTTGAGAATCAGCCACCACAGGGGTCTGGGCAGATTAACTACCCGCGGATCGCCTAAAAACTCCCGCAAAAAACGCCGTACATCACTGGTTTTGGTCGAAGCTGGCGATCCCAGGTTAACCAGTAATACACCGGTTTTTTTTGCAGTTTTGATTGTCATTTTATTTTCGGTTAATCAGATTCAGAAATTCGGAACGGGTGCTGATTTCTTCACGGAAAATGCCGGTCATCACAGAGGTGGTCATCACCGAATTTTGTTTCTCAACACCGCGCATCATCATGCATAAATGTTTGGCTTCGATAACTACCGCCACACCGCGCGCATCAATCGCCGTCTCAACCGCAGTCGCAATCTGACGAGTCAGCTGCTCCTGAATCTGCAACCGACGACCATACATATCGACAATACGAGCCAGTTTCGATAAACCCAGGACTTTACCCTGCGGCAAATAGCCGATATGACATTTTCCGATAAAAGGAAGCAAATGATGTTCACATAAAGAATAAAGCTCAATATCTTTCACAATCACCATGTCTTCGGTGTCGGCTTGGAAAATGGCACCATTCAATACTTCATCCAGGGTTTTCTCGTAGCCATTGTTCAAAAACTTGAAAGCTTTGGCAGCCCGTTTTGGCGTATCCCGCAAACCTTCGCGATTAATGTCTTCGCCAATTGCTTCGATAATTTTTGAGAAATATTGTTCCATCACCGCCCCTAGCTAAAAAAAATGCTGCGAGTATACCGTATCAAACCGTAAATTCTAAGGCAGCTAACAGCACCCGTTCATCAGCACCGGGTCTGGTGGCGTTCTCGCTCAGGTGTCGTCGCCAGGCTCTGGCGCCGCCAACCCCGTGAAACAGACCCAGCATGTGACGGGTAATACTGTTTAAGCGCACACCTTGCTGCAACTGCTGACGCAGATACGGCAACATCGCCATAACCACCTGCTGGCGACTGATGAACTGCTCGGGCTGACCAAACAACACGCTGTCAACTGCAGTCAGTAAATACGGATTGTGATACACCTCTCGACCGAGCATCACACCATC
>CAIUWU010000046.1 GCA_903902945.1 uncultured Pseudomonadota bacterium | reverse complement strand
TTCACTTCTTCTTGATTGAAGTTCAGTGCGGTGAGGTGAACCTGGTAAGGTGCAATCGACATCGGCCAGATGGGCCCGTATTGATCGTGAGATTGCTCGATCACTGAGGAGATCGCACGCCCCACCCCAATACCGTAACAACCCATGATCATGATCTGATTCTTACCGGCCTCGTTGATAATCGAAGCATTCATCGCTTCACTGTATTTGGTTCCCAGCTGAAAGATATGACCGACTTCAATACCGCGGGCAATCGTGATCTGGCCATGACCATCCGGGCTTGGATCGCCCTCGACCACCATGCGGATGTCAGCCACTTCCGGCAATATCAGATCCCGTTCCCAGTTGGCATATTGATAATGTTTGCCATCCTGATTGGCGCCGCAGACAAAATCAGCCATGCTGGTAACGCTGCGATCAGCAACCTGCTTTATTTTCAGACCGACAGGGCCAATCGACCCGGGCTTGCAACCACAGGCGTCGATAATTTCGGCATCGCTTGCAAACTGTAATGGCGCCAGCACCCCTTCAACCTTCTCGGCCTTGACCGGATTCAGTTCATGATCACCGCGCAGCAAAAAGGCAACCAGCGTCTCGCCCTCACCTCTAACCACCAGAGTTTTCAGACATTGCTGTGGCGTAATTCCGAAAAAACCACTGACTTCATCAATACTGTGTTGATCAGGGGTATCAACCAGAACCATCGCGGCCGTAGGAACGGAGCGCTCAGCTTGCGGCATCAAGGCTTCTGCTTTCTCGACATTGGCGGCATAGTCACTAGCAGTAGAAAATGCAATAGCATCTTCGCCGGAATCGGCCAAAACATGAAACTCGTGGGATACCGCACCACCGATTGAGCCCGAATCGGCCATAACGGCCCTGAACTTGAGACCAAAACGATTGAAAATATTGCTATAAGCCTGATACATCACCTGATAGGTTTCGTTTAATGAATCCTGATCCAAATGAAACGAATAGGCATCTTTCATCAAAAACTCCCGTGACCGCATAATGCCGAAACGCGGGCGGATTTCATCGCGGAATTTAGTCTGAATCTGATAATAGCTAACCGGCAATTGCTTATAACTTTTCAGCTCGTTACGCGCCAGATCGGTAATGATTTCTTCATGGGTAGGTCCCAGACAAAAATCGCGATCATGACGGTCTTTCATTCTTGCCAGCTCCGGACCGTATTTTTCCCAGCGACCTGTTTCCTGCCATAACTCTGCCGGCTGCAAGGCTGGCATCAGCACTTCCAGACTGCCGGCCCTGTTCATTTCTTCACGGACAATCTGTTCCACTTTGCGCAATACCCGTAATCCCAAAGGCAACCAGGTGTAAATACCGGCTGCCAGCTTGCGGATCAGCCCGGCACGAATCATCAGTTTATGACTGGCTATTTCTGCATCTGCCGGAATTTCTTTAACGGTACTGAGGGGAAATTGTGAAGTTCGCATGGACCAACCTTAGGTTAACAATAAAATCAAAAGCGCGCATTTTACCTGTGAACGCCTAAAAAACCGAATTCAGCATGCATCTTAAAAAATTAACATTATTTAACAAATCGCTCGCCTCAGTTTGGTTAAAATCGGCAACACCTTAAATTCTATCGGGAGTTTTTATGATCAAAGTTGCGCTAATGGACAATCAAGAACTAGTCAGAGCAGCTATCAAATGTTTATTGAATCAGTTTGAAGAAATTGAGGTGACTGCAGATGATGAATGCGACCAATCCCTGCTGGGAAACCTGACAGCCCATCTCCCGGATATTATTCTGATAGACCCGCTGACAACCGATTGTGGCATTGAAACATTCAAGGCCACCATAGCCCGTTACCCTGACATTAAGGTCATCGGTTTACTGGCCAATCAGGACCCGATGCTAGCCAAAAGACTGATGGAACTGGGCGCATCCGGGATTGTTTCCAAGCATTCACCGGTCAACGAATTGATTAAAGGCCTTAAAACCGTCATGACCGGCAAATACTTTCTCTGCCAAAACATAGCCAGTACCGTTGCCATTCAAGGATTGATGAAAACCGAAGCAATGCCTTTTTTACAATTGTCACGCCGCGAATCGGAAGTGGCAGAGATGATTTTACAGGGCAAAAATATTCAGGAAATTTCCCGGGCTTTATCAATCAGCGATAAAACCACCAATACCTATAAGTATCGGCTGTATAACAAGTTAGCAATCAAAAATAGTGTCGAGTTAACGCGACTAGCTTACAAGTTTAATTATTTAGTCACGTTAAACTGAACAATCAGACCAGTGAGCGGGCTTTGACAAAGGCTTCACGGAAATCGAGAAATACCGGCTCCTTAGATTCCAACAAAGTCTTGAGCAGCATTTGTTGCAGCTGGTATTTGACGTTGCCTACCGCCAGCGCACCGACGCCGACAGCATTAGTTTGACTGGCTTCACGCAAAGGTTCTGCAAAATCTTTGACGTTGATGCCTTCAATACCCGAAGGAGGAACAGCGTTGACATCGCCCGCCACTTTCAATTGACTGGCCTGTGCCAGTACCGACGCATTCAGAACCCTGACGCCGGCTTTGGCAGTACAAAATACAATATCGGCATCGGCCAGCAGCGCTGCCTTTTCTTCATCATTTTTGGCTACAGCCGCTTCCAGCGTTGAACCAAAACGACGGTTGTATTGCTTGGCAACATCTGCCGCCGAATCCAGCGACAAGTGATCAACCAGCACAGTCCGGGCGCCCTGCAAGGAAGCAATCACGCCGGTTGCCGTGCCAACCGGACCGGTAGCGCCAAACACCAGAGCCTTACACTCTTTAAGGGTTTTGCCGTGTTTGTCCAGCAATGCCTTTTCGACACAGGCCACTAAAGCGGCCGCCGTAGTAAAGGCGCCACTGGGATCCGCCAGCACCGACACTTCAAATGGCTTGACCATCGCTGGTTTGCAAGCCTCCAGCATTTCAATCGCCAGACCGATATCGCGACCGCCGATGAAAATAGCAGTTTTCTTGACCCCGGCAGGGCCACGGGAAAAAATGACATCCTGAGTCAAGCCCTGGATATTCTCCAGTTTGACTCCGGCGTAAGGCATCAGCACATCAAAGCCGGCATCCAGCGCCATATTGACATCGAACGGACTGTTGTTCGGCATAGGGTCGAACATATGCAAAATGCTACGTTTTGACATTTTTTCCTTAACTTCAGAAGGTGTTGGTTCAGAAGAGTGACAAAAGCATTTAATGAGATGATTTAATAAATTCACGAGCCACTTCGAATGCGTGTTCAAAATGCAAGTATAAAGGCTTTTCAGTTTCCAGCATTCTTTTCAGCAGACGGCTTTGCGCCTGATATTTGATATTGCCGATAGCCAGCGCACCAATACCGACTGCGCCACTGATGGAACCCGCAATCGGGGTGCCGTTATCAAAGGCATCAACACCGGCAATACCGGCAGGAGGAACCGCGTTTACATCAGCAGCCACTTTCAATTCCGGTGCTTTGGCAATCAACTCGGCACTTAGCAGCTCGATACCCGCTGCACCAGTCGCAAAAACCACATCAGCGGTTTGCATGTATTCGGCTTTATCGGCATCAGCACCGGCGGTAACGGTGATTTTGCCATCACCAAATTCCTGGCTGCACAGTTCGGCAGTCCGTTCGGCTCTATCCAGCTGTCTGCCAATGATGCGAACATTGGCACCCGCCTGGGCAGCAATCACTGCTGCTGCCTGACCAACCGGACCGGTACCCCCTAAAGCCAGCACATTTTTACCGGCCAGTGTGGTGGAAAATTTATCCGCCAGTTCTTTTTCAACTGCCGCCACCATACCCGCTGCTGTTGTAAATGCACCGCTAGGATCAGCAAACACGGATACTTCAAACGGTGGCACCATCGCATTTTTGGCGATTTTCAGCATATCCATGGCTTGTTTGGTTTCGCGTCCGCCGATAAAGATACCGGTACGTGCCAGACCTTTAGGGCTTCTGGAAAAAATTGCATCCTGCACCAGACCTCTTACTTCGCTAGGTTCGACGTTGATATAAGGCACCGCCGAAATCCAACCTGCATCTATGGCCATATTGACATCAAAAGGACTCAGGTTTTTTGCTGTGGTCAGCATGTGCAAAATAAAGGGTTTTTCCATAATAGCCTCTTAAACTTAAATTGCTGTTTAATATAAAAAAGAACCAGATGATGACAGCGAATCACCTGATCAAATTACTTAAGATTAGCTGTGATATGTGGCTCAAGTGTGTGATACATCAGCTGATGCATCCGAGGATTACCGACAATCACATTACCGGTTTGCAGATATTTGTCATTGAAAGCGAAATCAGTCGCAACCCCTCCAGCTTCTTGAACCAGCAACACCCCAGCCGCGATATCCCATTCACTGACACCGATCTCCCAATAAGCATCGAGACGTCCACAGGCGACATAGGCCAGATCAAGGGCTGCGGCACCGGCGCGGCGGATACCGGCGGTATCCGCAGTCACCGCCCGAAACATATTCAGGTAGGCTTCCAGATGTTGCTGATTTTTGAATGGAAATCCGGTGCCAATCAGAGCACCACGCATGCTGTTTTGTTTGGCAACGCGGATCTTCCGGTTGTTGAGCATCGCCCCACCACCGCGTTCGGCGGTAAATAATTCATCACGGGAAGGATCGTAAATCACACCGATTTCGAGCTTGTTTTTATGCTTGAGCGCAATCGAAACCGCGTATTGCGGAAAGCCATGCAGAAAATTGGTAGTGCCGTCCAAAGGATCAATGACCCAGACATAATCATTACCCTGATGTTCGCCACTTTCTTCAGCCAGGATGGCATGCTCAGGAAAGGCGTTTCGCAGCACTTTGATGATTTCCTGCTCGGCCATACGATCTACTTCGGAGGCATAATCGTTACGACTTTTTTGGTCGATGGTTAATTTATCGAGATTTTGTGACGAACGCTGAATCAGGTCGCCCGCATTCCGTGCAGCACGGATAGCGATATTGAGCATCGGATGCATAGATCGAATTGAATAATGAGCAGTTAGAAAACCGGCATAGGATAGCAAATCTTTTGCTAGAATCGCTGGTTTTTTAGTTGCAAGGTCAGCGCGTTGCTCTCAAATTTCAAGGTCATTCTGGTCGAAACTTCCCATCCCGGCAATATTGGCGCGGTTGCTCGCGCCATGAAAAACATGGGTATGGATCAGCTGCGCTTGGTAAATCCCAAGTTTTTCCCGCATGCCGATGCAACCGCAAGAGCCTCGGGTGCCGATAACCTGCTAAAAAATGCCATTGTCTATCAATCGCTTCCCGATGCCTTGGCCGACTGCCAGATCATACTCGGCGCCAGCGCCAGAGACAGAACCATCAGCTGGCCTTCGCTGACAGCCCGCGAATGCGCCGAAAAATGGCTGGCCGCCGATTACGCCGACACCAACATCGCTCTAGTATTTGGTAGAGAAAATTCCGGGCTGAAAAATCACGAACTGGATTTATGCCACTTCCTGCTGCGGATTCCCTGCAATCAGGAATACAGCTCACTGAATCTGGCTGCTGCCGTCCAGGTAGTGTGCTATGAATTATTTGTTGCCTCCAACCAACCGCAACCAGTCAGTGTCGGCGATCTGGGCACCGAGCCGCTGGCTAATTCAGAGCAGATGGAAAGCTTTTATCAACACCTGTTGGAAACCATGGCTGATATTGGCTTCCTCCATCCCGAACGATCCAAATCCATCATGCGTCGCTTGCGGCGTGTTTTTAACCGCGCCCAACTCGACACCAAAGAACTGGATATTCTGCGCGGTATTTTTCGTTTCGCACAAAATCACAATCAATAATCATCGCTAACTGATTTTAGTCACGCCCAATACTTGACCAAATTACTAGGTTTATTTATAGTCACCCCACTTTTTTTAGGTTTTACGGGAGACTTAATAATGCGACTGACTACAAAAGGCCGTTATGCTGTGACCGCAATGTTAGATCTGGCATTTCACAGTCAAACCAAACCAGTGACCCTGACCGATATCGCCAATCGCCAGACCATATCGCTGTCCTATCTGGAACAACTGTTCGCGCGCCTGCGTAAAGCCGGCATGGTCAAAGGTGTCAGAGGTCCGGGCGGCGGCTATACGCTGAGCCGTGATGCTCACAACATCAACATTGCCGACATTATCGAAGCCGTCGACGAACCGGTTGATTCCACCAAATGTGGCGGCAAATCCAATTGTCACAATGATCAGCCCTGCCTGACTCACGATTTATGGATGGGTCTGAGCGAACAGATTCGCAGCTATCTGAAAGGCATCAGCCTCGGCCAGTTACTGGAACGGGATCTGGTCAGCGAAGTGGCAATCCGCCAGGGCCAAGAGCAAATCATTGATACGATTGCGATCAAGGAACGCAAATCCGCCTAAATGATCTATTTTGATCACAATGCAACAACGCCGGTCGATGAAGCTGTTTTAGAAGCGATGCTGCCGTATTTCACTAAGTTATACGGCAACCCATCCAGCCTTTACCGACTCGGCCGGATGGCACGCAGCGCTATCGATACCGCCCGCGAGCAACTGGCCGCGCTAATCGATGCCAAACCATCGCAGATCATTTTCACCAGTGGCGGTACCGAAGCCAATGCGTTAGCCATCAACAGCTTGCGTGATCATCCGCTATACATTTCCGCACTGGAACACCCTTCGGTTTTCGAAAACACTGCCAACCGGTCAATCCCGGCACAAACGCTGGAAGTTAATTCGCACGGTCTGCTCGATCTCGATCACCCACAATGGAGCAAGATCGCACCGGACTCCTGGCTAT
The DNA here is from genome assembly GCA_903902945.1 of uncultured Pseudomonadota bacterium. Taxonomy (GTDB): domain Bacteria; phylum Pseudomonadota; class Gammaproteobacteria; order Methylococcales; family Methylomonadaceae; genus Methylomonas. The sequence continues at coordinate 1,479 of CAIUWU010000046.1, read as the reverse complement.
CGGTAATGCTGGCCAACAACGAAACCGGCGTGATTCAGGACCTCAACGCCCTGTCGGCTTTTTGCAGCAGGCACAAACTGAAACTGCATAGCGATGCAGTACAGGCGTTGGGCAAAATACCGCTGTCTTTTCAACAGCTCGGTTTACAAATGATGAGTGTCTCCAGCCATAAAATTTATGGCCCGAAAGGCTGCGGCGCCCTGGTTGTCAGCGACGATACCCGACCGATACCCCCCTTGCAAAGAGGCGGCGATCAAGAACAAGCGCTGCGGGCCGGCACCGAAAACGTTGCCGCCATTGTCGGCTTCGGCAAAGCCGCTGAACTAGCCCAACAACGCCTGAGTATCAATCATGAAACACTGCTCCGGCTCCGCAATTATCTGGAACAACAGTTGCACAGCCTGCCAGGCATCCATATTTTTTCCGAACCTGCTCCCAGGCTGCCTAACACCGTGCAATTTGCTATCGACGGCACCAGTGGCGAAATGCTGCTGATGCAGCTCGACCGCCACAATATCGCGGTTTCCAGCGGCTCTGCCTGTAAAGCGGGCTCCGACAGCATCAGCCCGGTATTGTCTGCCCTGAAGATCACCCCCGCTCTAGCCCGCTCAGCGATTCGTGTCAGCCTGGGCCGAAGCAATTGCCAGACAGAAATCGACCAGTTCATTCTGGTTCTCAGACAAATTCTGATCAATCCTTGAAATAAAGAGGTCACACATGAGTATCACCATCACCGAAAATGCCGCCCGTCAAATCGAGAAACAGTTACAAAAACGCGCCAGCGGAATCGGTCTGCGCCTGGGAGTTAAACCCTCAGGCTGCTCCGGCTACGCCTATGTGCTGGATTATGCTGACGAAATCGCCGCCGACGAACAGGTATTCGAACAATACGGCGTCAAAGTTCTGGTCAAAACACAAGACCTGGACAAACTAAACGGCATCGAACTGGATTACGCCAAAGAAGGTTTCAACGAGGCCTTTAAATTTAACAACCCCAATGTCAAAGGCGTTTGTGGCTGCGGCGAAAGCTTTGCGGTTTAAATCCTAAACCTCCTGACACTTCACAAAACGCTCACCCATAAAAAATGCCGGACACACTAACGTGTCCGGCATTTTGTTTAGCCAACAGAAAAATTAGTTCTTTTTGCTATCGGCAGGTGCGGCAGGTTTACTAGCGGCACATTTGCCTTCAATGGCTTTTTTGTCGGCCGGCGCGGCGGCTGGTTTCATCATCGCAGCACCGCACTTGCCTTCACCGCAGGCACCGTCTTTCATTTTTGATGCATCATCGGCTGGTTTGGCTTCAGCGGTTTGCATATATGCCGAACTTAATTCTGACAGGGCAAACGGATTGCTGTCAGCCTGCGCAACCTGAGCCGCCAATGGCAGCAAGCCGGCGCTCATCACAACGGCAATTGAACCTTTATAGTTTTTTTTCATAACATGCTCCTGATTTAGCAAACTAAAGATAATTAACGC
>CAIUWU010000045.1 GCA_903902945.1 uncultured Pseudomonadota bacterium | reverse complement strand
GCACCTTCCTGACGTTCTTTGAATAGGCCTAAAAACGGAATGTCGTTTTCGGACTGAACCGACAGCGCTTTGTGATGCCATTGGCTAGCGCTGGCAGCGATATCGGCATACTGCACACCGCCGACCGAGGAATGAATGTTGGGGAAATATGGTTTCAGACGTGGCTCATCGGTATCCAGATAGTTGGATTCGAAAAACTCGCCGCCGATATAACTCTCGACAGTACACAGGCCGAATTTGCCCATGGTTTTCATCAGCGATTTTTCGACGCCTTTCTGGAAGTTATACAAAGCTTTTTGTTGGGCTTCGTTGTCGCTGTATTCGGTAATCACCCGGTTATGAACACTCAGCGGGCAAATTGCAGAGGCACCAAAGCCAAGAATGGTTGCCACGTCATGCGGACTGGCCGCTTGGCCGGTTTCGAGAATGATGGAGGAATTGAAGCGCAGGCCTTGTTTGACCAGATGCTGGTTGGCGGCTGCAATCAGCAGTAGGGCAGGGATGGCGGCCTGAGCTTTGCTAATCGCAGCATCGCTGAGAATAATGATGCCGTGATTGCTCAGCGCAGCTTGTTCTACCTGACGGCAAACTTCGCTCAGCGCTTGCTGTAAAGCGGCCTGATTATGTGCTGCGTCGCTAAAGTCCGGTGTGTAAAGGGCATCGATAGTAATGGTTTTGACTTCGGTCTGCCGGCGAATCTGTTCCAGTTGCGTGCGTTGCAGAATCGGTGATTCCAGCATCAGCTGTTTGCTGCCCTGAGGCGCAAAAGTCGGTTTGGCACCCAGTGCCACACGCAAGGTCATGCCATCGCTTTCCCGCAACGAATCCAGTGGCGGATTGGTAACCTGGGCAAAACGTTGGCTGAAATAGCGTGACATGCCACCTTCAGCAGCATTCAATGCGTTTGGAGTCAGGCCATAACCCATGGCGCTGACTTTTTCCAGACCGGTTTGCAGAATCGGATCTAGCAGGAATTTGAAGCTTTCCTGATTCAGCGAGTAAGCGGTATGGCGCTGCTCGATGCTTAATTCATGACTGTTGCAGATCTCGCTGAGCGGGATTTTGGGTAAGGCGTTAATGTGGATGCAGCTTTGTGCCAGCAGTGATTTATAGTCTTTTTGTTTGGCCAGTAGGCTTAATACTTCATGGCTGTCATAAGATTTGCCGGTGCTGTGGTCGAAATACAGCATGCCGCCGGCTTCAATCCGGCCCCGTTTCAGCACTTCTTCGGGTGGGAAGTCAATCTGGCCGGCTTCTGACATCACGGCCAGATAGTCTTTGGTTTCCACTGAACGCAAAGGTCTCAGGCCCAGGCGGTCGAGACGGGCGCCGACGCGAATACCATCGTTGAAGATCAGCGCGGCAGGGCCGTCATTTTTTTCTTCGTACAGGCTGAAGTACTCCAGCATGGCGCGCACGTCGTCAGGAATGGTGGTGTCGTTTTCCCAAGCAGGCGGCATCATGGCCAGAATCGCAGTAACGATGTCCAGTCCGTCTTCGTTGATGCGGCGGGTCAGGGTTTGGTCCAAACGACCTGAATCCGATTGTCCGCAAGGGAAACAGATGGTTTTATTATTCTGACGGGCAATTGCATTTTCACTGAGACGGTTTTTCTTGTCGGTATTCAGCTCACCGTTATGCGCCATATAACGGAATGGCTGCGCCATCATGGTAGCCGGTGCGGTATTGGTCGAGAAACGGGTATGGAAAAACAGCGTGCTGATTTCGTGATCGACGTCATATAAATCGACGAAGTAAGGAATCACTTCAAAAGAATTCAAGCGGCCTTTATAAACTTGGGTGCGTGAACTCATCGATAGCGGATAAAAACCATGCAGCTCGGGACGACTAAACCCCTCGGCTTCAATGGTCAGCAAAGCGGCCTGAATATGGCGCTCAAACTGGTCATGGCTGGCATCGATCAGATCGGCAGGGCGACCAAAGATAACTTGTTTGATCGGCAGCTGGGCTTTGGCCGCGGCAGTATTGATCACCGAGTTATCTACCGGTACCTCGCGCCATTTGATGATAGGCAGGTTGAACTCATTGAAGTGACTTTCAACCAGCTGAGCGGCTGCGGAATCGTAGTGGTCGTGATCTTCAGGGAAGAAAAAGTTGGCTACCCCGAACTGGCCCAGTTCAAGCGAATCATTGCCGGTAATTTTTCTGAAAAATTTGAGTGATAAGTCAATATTGACACCGGCGCCGTCACCAATTCCCTCGGCGCTCATCCCGCCGCGATGGGGGATGGTGCATAACGCTTCATGAGACTTCAGCAAAACATCATGAGTTTGTTTGCTGTCTTTGCGGGTAATGAAACCTACACCACAGCTGTCCTGTGATAAATCGGCATCGTAAAGCATTTGATTTGAAGTG
>CAIUWU010000044.1 GCA_903902945.1 uncultured Pseudomonadota bacterium | reverse complement strand
TCGAAATTTGATAATGTGTGTATTCTGATCGGTTTATTTAGGTCACTAATTTCAAACTCACCGGCGTCTTCAAAGTCCCAAGAGGGGTCGGCGCTTGGCAGAAGCGAATCCTCGATTGCAATCGCTTGATGCTTATCACGCGCGAAAGCCGCCAAATATATGGCCTCATCAACGGTATCTCCCAAAACGGTGTAGTCCATTTTTATCGACGATCCGATATTGCCTTCAATCATTGAGCCGGACACGATGCCGAAACCAAACGCTATAGCACTTGCTTCCTGAAATATATTATTGGCAACCAAGCACTGCAAACGTTTATAAGCATCTTCGCAAGCGGCTATTGCTACATCGACTTGCTCGGGGGCAAAGTGAGCAATGATGCCGCTTCTGGAGTAACGAGCCACCTGACCACCATGGGTAATGAATGATGCAGAACAGATTTCGAGATAATCGTTGAAAACATTGATAAGTTCAGGGACAGAAAATTGTTTGTTTAGCGCCGAAAAATCGCTCATAGAACCAGAGACGACAATTTTGCCGATTTTCTTAATCGGCACTGTTAAGGGATTGATGCCATCAGTCAGCAGCTTTAGTAAAGCCGGTTGAGTGTAGCGACCGATAATGTGATAAGACTGCGCAATGTTTTGCAGCATCATGCCGACAGCTTGCAGCATTAGGTCGGTGCTTTCAGTAATAGCCACGGTTTTCATATTCCAGTCGGAAAATAGACGCTCTTCCCAATCATATTCCGCAGTTAAAACCGTAATATCGCAATGTCGAGGGTCGCGGCCAATTTTTTCTAGCAACTGATCGACCACGCTTTGTTCGCCCTCAAGAATCTGGAAGAAATATTCCCCTGCTGAAATCAATACGCCGGTCACATCAATTTTTCGATTATTGAAACTCGATTGGCGACCAATTTCCAAAATCTCTTCTTCAGTGAGAACAGCATTAACTTTACTGATATAAGTCAGCCGTTTCATGCCTTCTACGACTATAGGCGCCTCGGAGTCGGACCGATAATCACTCAAATTGCGAATTGCTTTGTTCATCAACCAACCGCTTTGAATCAAGGCCTTTAAATCCGATTGAGATAAAAGCCTGAGTTCACAATCCGAAAGGCATCGAACGGTCTCCACTCGACGATTCTGATGGGTAGGCAAAATTTCACCGAAGTAATCGCCTGGCCTTAACTCATTGACCGAGCGTCCATCCTGAATCACTTTCAGCCGTCCGCAATCAACCACATAGGCAAATTGCGCGGCATCACCTTGTTGAAAGATATAGTCGCCCGCTTTGAAATGAGATTTTTGCAGATGCTCAGAAGGTGTTTGCGCCAAAACAGCAATATCATTGCGAAACGCGAGCGCTAAAAACCAATCAAAAATAATTCGAAGATTCCGTTCCAGCCCCGGTACGGATAGCAGATTGATAAACCGCGATATAAACCAAGCGGGTTTGCCGCTGATAATTAAAAAACCCAATCGACATAGAGAATGTTCACCCATGGTGTAAGGTTGCAGGAACCATTTGCGTTTTTGGAAATGGCGCAACTCATAGCCTTGGGAATGCGCCCAGGCATTGAATCCTGCGCTAGCACCCAGTTGGACCAGATCGTTGGTAAAAACAAAAGGACTTTGGCCGGCCACTAAACTCAATTCAGTGATCCAGATGTTTTCAAAACCTTTGAGACGTAATTCTTGGTCGATGGTAAAGGGAGCGACCAGGTCAGTTTGCCCGATAATGGGAATTGAAGGTAGTTGCAGTGAGGTGTTAATGACCAAGCCCACTGCTTGCGACTGACCATTGCTAAAGAATAATTGACGTTCTGTCACGCTTTCGATGCGCTCATCGTGATGTTCTGTGATACCTACCTTAAGCAAACATTGACTTCTCTTGGCGCCAATGATTGTTTCGAATTCCGACCAAGTTGATTTCGGATCTGCATACAGATGAATTTGCCATCCACGGTTGCGCAATACTGAATAGGAAGATTCGGCAGCACGTATTATCTGACTGATTGCTACAGCTATCGCATAGGAGGTCTCTTGGGCACCAACCACCGCAAAAGTGAGTAGCCGTTTCTGTTCTGTCAGGTCCGGTTCAAACTCGGCTTCTTCCACCAGATCGAGGACACGTTGCCTGATTCTTAAGGCATCAGCTACCGAATCAATCGTGCAAGCATGAGACATCATTCCGGGTATTGCCGATCCACCCGATTTAGCGGTTAAAGTCAAAATCAAGCTGTCATAAGCTAATTCCAGGGGTTCGTTATTTTTACGTTTGGCAATAACTTTTTGTGATTTTGGATCAATTGCATCCAAATGACCGACAACAACTTGGGTTTGCTGCACGATACGTCGCAAGGGGTTAACGACATTGCCCGGTTGTACGGTTCCACCAATAACCTCTGATAAAAAAGGGATAAACAGAAAATTCGCCTGCTCATTCAGTAGCGTAATATTGACTCGTGAATATTGACCAATTAATTTTTCAATTTTGATAGCAGCTTGTAGTGCTGACAGGCCGCCGCCAACGATAACAATGTTGGCTGCTTTGTCACCAGGCTCTGGGCGTTTTAAATGACCTGCCGAATTAATCAAACAAGACACCACCACACCATAAAATAGTATGTGTTCTGTCGGCGTTTCCGGCAGCAACAAGGCAAATACTGAAAACGCAGTTAGCAAAAACAAGGACAAAGGCCGTAACAAAACGCCGGCTATCATCAAAATTCCCGCACTGACTTCAACTAATGCCATGAAAAGCGTAAATGCCTCAGGATTGATAGAGAGTATCGGTAATTGGTAAATAGTGATGATGCCAATCGAGAGATTGGGTTGCAGTACCTTGAAAAATATTCCTAAGTACAACAACGTGGTGCCGGTCATGATCCGCATTATGGCCTGGGCACGTAATCGAGGCTGATCACCCAGCCATGCTTGCAATGGCCTGACCAAAGGCAGTGTTGGCAAAGGCAAGTAATGTCTTCCTGGGCCTTGTAGCAACAGATACAAATTGGCACCAATAAATGCCCCCGCATAGGCCATGATGGCTTCGCCATACAGAGAGCCCCCCAGCAAACACAAGCCTATTGCCAGTGCCGCAAACACGCGCACGTAGAAGCCAAACAAAATGGTGAGGCCTAAAATGATTTCAGCCCAGCGCAGCCAATACCATTTGGAATCCAATTGATTCAGTTCAAGATCGGGGGCGAGAAAGGTAGGTGAGGTAAATGGATCGACGCCAAAGCGAGGTTCGGCACCAAGCGCTGAAGACAATAAGATCCAGGCTATGCAGACTCGCAAGATTCTGGGTACGTGGTCACCGTATGAAGATAGGCGCGCTTGTAAATCGGGGAACAGTTCGCGAGCACCGGTAAATCCTAACCAGACCCAACCAATAATGAATAAGGCAAATCCTGAAATCATAATCAGGTTTAAATTTGAAACACTAGAGAACAATTCGGGTTTGAGATGCGCGTTCCACTGTGCGATCTGCTCTGGCGAGAGAATCCATCGCTCGTGCGCCACAATTGCCCTGGAGAACAAAAGCAGCCCAGTAATGCTAAAAACAGTTAATAGTATCTTCCTGTGCCGCAATGGGCAGAATAAGGGATGTAACATGATTGGACCTGCCTCAAATTTTTTAGTCTCTGCATAGGATGTTTCTGACAGGTCGTTGTGGCGACCAAAATCAAAAGTGCCGTTAGTTGTTGTTATAAATACGCAAAAATGAAAATTTAGTGATAGCGATACCAAATTGTCCGCCGCAATACTAAATGATCGCAGCTTGAAATGTAACTTTTATCAGCGGTATTGGTCAGGGCAATCGCGATGAAACGCGCTTGGAGATCGGTCAGACGCCACCTGACGGCAGCACCTTTCCCTCTGGATCTTGAGTTACAGATTACCCAACACCTGCCGCTGACGTTTGTTGGCGATACGGGTGTGTTGATCACTGGTGAGTGGCGGGTGCAGAAAAGCCGGTTTGCCTTTTTCGCCGCTGCGCAAAAAATCGGCTTCCAAGGCCAAAATCGCATCGGCGGGAGCAATATCCAGAAACTCGGTCATCACGCTAAATAGCAGTTCAAACAGTCGTTTCAGGGCAATTTGCCAGGTGCTGGCGGTGAGCTGATAGAGTGCGTCACTGGTTTGCAGAAAGCGCTGAAACGGCTGGTCGGCGACCAGTAACGGCAAGGTATCGGTGAAGCGCCCCGAATTGCCGATTAAATCCCAGAAGCGGGCAAAGCGGTTCAGGCGTTGCAGGGTGGCGAAATCCATGTCACGGGTACTGAGTATCGTATACGGCGGATTGGGGTCGTAGCGCATCTGGTACTGCTCGCTGTGGCGATTGATCGGCGCACCGCGCAGCCGTTTCAGAATGCCGACCTGAATTTCCTGCGGGCCGAGTGCAAATAGCTGATCAAAGCTGCGACCAAACCCTTCCAGCGTGTCGCCGGGCAGGCCGATAATCAGATCGGCATGAATATGCGCCTGAGAATGTTGTCGCAGCCAGCGTAGATTGTCGGCACTCTTCTGATTATCCTGACGGCGGCTGATCAGTTGCTGCACCTGAGGATCAAAAGTTTGGATGCCCACTTCAAATTGCAGGCTGCCGGCGGGAAATTGGCGGATCAGTTGTTTCAAACGCTCGGGCAGATGATCGGGAATGACTTCAAAATGCAGGTATAAATCGACCGTCAGCCGTTCCAGGAAAAACTCCAGTATGGTGATACTGGTATCCACTTTCAGGTTAAAAGTGCGATCAATAAATTTGAAATGCCGCGCACCACGCTGATACAAGATGTCCATTGCTGCCAGAAACTCCGTTAACGGAAACGGTTTGGCGGTGACGTCCAGCGATGACAGGCAAAACTCGCATTTAAACGGACAGCCGCGCGAAGCCTCGACATAGATAATGCGCTGGCGAATATCGGTGTCGCTGTAAAACGGATAGGGTGACGACAGCGCTGACAGCGACCGGGTTTCACCGCGAATGATTTTACCGGCGGGTATTGCCCGGTTCAGCAATTGCCGGCAAAGCCCCGGAAAACTGATTTCACCGTGACCGCTGATAATGTAATCGGCCAGATCGGCAACGGCTGGTAAATCATCGGCATGACTGACTTCCGGGCCGCCGAGCACAATCCTGATCTCGGGCGCCACCTGTTTGAGAATGGCGACAGTGGCGCTGATTTCGGCAATGTTCCAGATGTAAACCGCAAAGCCGATAATCCGGGCTTGTTGTTGCAATAACTGTTCGACAATTTCGGTCGGGCGCTGATGAATGGTAAATTCCAGCAGCCTAGTCTGGGTTTGCAGATCGCCCATATTGGCTAGCAGATAGCGCAAGCCAAACGCCGAATGGATATAGCGGGCGTTAAGCGTGGTCAGAACAATGCTCGGCATGGTCGGCAGTCTTACCAGTAGTTGGCAATCAGGCCGGCAAACACCGCCAGACCAAACCAGTTATTGTTCAAAAACGCCTTGAAGCAGCGGGGTTTGTCGAAAGCATAAATCAGCCACTGCTGATAAACCGCAAGCGCTGCGGCAACGCCGAGGCCGGCGTAATATGGCCAGCTCAGCTGTTGTAACAGGCCGACCACGATCAATAGCAACAGAATGACAAGCTGCAGGCTGGCGGTAATTTCTCTGACCCGGCTACCGAACAGGATGGCAGTCGATTTGACGCCGATTTTCAGATCATCGTCTATGTCTACCATCGCGTACATTGTGTCATAAACCAGTGCCCACAGCAGTACCGCCAGATACAAAGTCCAGGCCACCAGCGGAATGCTGTTGCTCAGGGCTGCAAACGCCATCGGTACCGCAAAACCAAACGCCGCTCCCAGATAGGCCTGCGGCCAGTGGGTAAAACGTTTCATGAACGGATAGCTGGCGGCCAGAAACGCACCAATGAAAGACAAGGCGATGGTGTACAGATTCATCAGCAGCACCAGCGCAAAGGCGGTCAGGCACAGCACGGCGAACACGATCAGTGCTTCTTTGGGGCTGACCTTGCCAGCTGCAATCGGTCTGAGCTGGGTGCGGGCAACGTGAGGATCGAAGTCACGGTCGGCATAATCATTGATCACGCACCCGGCCGCCCGCATCAAGACGACGCCCAGCGTAAACACCGTCACCACCAACCAGTCCGGCCGGCCATTACCGGCAATCCACAGCGCCCACAGCGTTGGCCAGAGTAGAATGAAAATGCCAATCGGTTTGTCGAAGCGGGCCAGGAGCCAGTATTGATAGAGTCTATCCTTCATGATCAATGTCCGCTTTTATCCTTAATGGTTTGAATAATCGAGGTGGTCGAATGGCCTTCGATAAATGACAGGATTTTTACTTCGCCGCCATGAGCCAGTACGCTTTCATGACCGGCGATGCTGGTGATGTCGGTGTAATCACCGCCTTTGACCAGAATATCCGGTAACAGTAGATCAATGACTTCCTTGGGCGTGTCTTCTTCAAAGGCTGCAACCCAGTCGACACATTCTAGTGCGGCCAGCATTTCCATCCGGTGTTCCAGATTGTTGACCGGGCGCTCCGGGCCTTTCAGACGTTTGACCGAATCGTCGCTGTTGACCAGCACCACCAGGCGGTCGCCCAGGGTTTTGGCTTGTTGCAGATAGCGGACATGACCGGGATGGAGAATATCGAAGCAGCCATTGGTGGCGACTACTTTTTCGCCGCCAGCGCTGGCCTTTTCGCGTTCGCTCAGTAAGCTGGCCATGTCGCAGACACCCTGATGATGAGCACGCGGACCACGAATCGCGGTGTGCAGCTCGTCAGTATTGACCGTGGCAGTGCCGAGTTTGCCGACCACGATACCGGCGCCGATATTGGCCAGCCGGGTGGCTTCGGCCAGTGATTTTTTGGCGGCTAGACTGGCGGCCAGTACCGAAATGACAGTGTCGCCGGCACCGGTGACATCGAATACTTCACGGGCATGGGTTGGCAGATGCAACGGTTCCTGATCGCGGCTCAGCAGGGTCATGCCCTGTTCGCTGCGGGTGACCAGCAAGGCTTGTAATTGCTGTTCTTCGATCAGATTCATGCCGCGTTCGACGATTTGCTGCTGATCGCTGCAGCGACCGACAACCGCCTCAAATTCGCTGAGATTGGGGGTAATTAAAGTCGCCTGTTTATAAATGGAAAAATCAGTGCCTTTAGGATCGACCAGCACCGGCTTATTGAAGGTGCGGGCCAGTTGAATAAAATCCTGCACCTGATTCAGGGTGCCTTTGCCGTAATCGGATAACACCACCACCTGCGATTGCGCCAGTTCGGCATGAAAGCTGTGCAGTAGTTTTTCACTGCTGACGGCCTGAAAACCGTCTTCAAAATCCAGCCGGATTAGTTGCTGATGACGACTCAGCACCCGCAGCTTGGTGATGGTTGGATAGTCGCTGACGGTTTCAAACAGACACAAGACGCCGGCTTGTTTTAACAGCTCGCCCAGCGCCTGAGCCGGTTCGTCATCACCAACAAAGCCCAGTAATGAGGCTTTGGCGCCCAGAGCGGCAATATTCAAAGCAACATTACCGGCACCGCCGGCCCGCTGTTCATTGTGTTTGACATGCACGACAGGTACCGGGGCTTCCGGTGAAATGCGGGAGGTTGCGCCATGCCAGTAACGGTCCAGCATCAAGTCACCGACAACCAGAACACGGGCAGCAGAGTAGCGGGGTAATTGCATAGTTTTATGGTCAGTTTTGTCAAAGCAGCGTGTATTATAGCGGCTTGTCAAGATTCCCAGGCCAGTAAACCATGAGCGTTACTATTTATCACAATCCCCGTTGCAGCAAATCGCGTCAGACTTTGCAGTTGCTGGAACAACAAGGCCAGCCAGTCAACGTGGTCGAATACCTGAAAACCCCGCCCAGTGCCGCCGAATTGCAAGATTTACTGCAAAAACTGGCGCTCTCACCCCGGCAGCTGTTGCGTAATAAAGAAGACGAATACAAGGCCGAAGGGCTGGATAATCCGGCACTGACCGATCAGCAGCTGATTGAGGTCATGGTGCGGGTGCCTAAGCTGATCGAACGGCCGATTGTGGTTAGCAATGGCAAAGCGGCCATCGGCCGGCCACCGGAAGCCGTGCTGGCCATTTTGTAAGCATCCCGCAGGAATTGCCATGACAAAAATTCTGATTATTTATTACAGCCGCAATGGCAGTACCACCAAAATGGCCCGACAGATCGCCCGTGGCGTTGAATCGGTGACCGGCGCCGAAGCGGTGTTGCGTACCGTGCCAGAAGTGTCTACGGTTTGTGAACAGGTCGCCGATAGCATTCCCGATAATGGCGCACCTTATGTCAGTTTGCAGGATTTACAGAGTTGTGACGGGCTGGCGCTGGGTAGTCCGACCCATTTCGGCAATATGGCTGCGCCGCTGAAATATTTTATTGATACGACGGTTCCTCTTTGGTTTGCGGGTAGCTTGTCGGGTAAACCGGCGGGGGTGTTTACCTCGACCGGCAGTATGCATGGCGGTCATGAATCAACCTTGCTGTCGATGATGCTGCCGCTAATGCATCACGGCATGTTGTTAATGACCTTGCCCTGCAATGAAATCGCGCTGCGCGAAACTCAGAGTGGTGGCACGCCATATGGTCCCAGTTTTCATGCCGATGGCGACAGTGAGATGACGGAACATGAAAAACGCTTGTGCTGGTTATTGGGCGAGCGTCTGGCAACCACCGCCAGCGCGCTGGCTCAACGCTGACGCAGTTGCCGCAGCGCTTGCTGCGGCGAGTCGCTGGTGCTGCAACTGACCCAGCTCAGCCTGAGTTTGCGAGCCAGTCGTTGCAGTTCTTGCTGATGCTGCTGAAAGCGTTGCTGGTAACGCTGGCGGCGCAGCCTGTCACTGCTGTCAAAAATCGCTTCGCGTAAGCCGTCGGTAAACCGGTAGCGGCCTTGGGCTGGGAGCTGTGCTTCCAGCGGATCATAAACCTGAATCAGCATCACGTTGCAATGGCGGCTCAGTTCGGTCAGTTGTCGTTCCGTGTCAGCATCAAATCCCCGAAAATCACTGATGATGCAAACCTGACTGCCGGGATGGGCATGATGACGCAGACGCATCAGACTGGTATTGAGCGTCACCGGCTGGCTGGCCGGATAAAACCGGGGTCTGGCCAGCGCACTGAAAAACCCCAACATGCCTTGCTTGCCGGTTTGCGGTTTTAAAACCTGATAACCGCTGTCAGAGAAAACCTGTCCACCAATCCGGTCGCCTTGCTGAATTGCCGACCAGGTCAGCAAGCCGGCCAGTTTGGCCGCCTGCACCGCCTTAAAGACCCCGCGGGTCGCAAACTGCATGCTGTTACGGTAATCAACGCTGATCAATACCGGCGTTTCGCGTTCTTCGCGAAAAATTTTGCTGTGCGGTTTGTCGGTGCGGGCCGTCACCCGCCAGTCGATGCGGCGCACATCATCGCCGGGCTGGTATAAGCGGGTTTCGTCAAATACCATACCGCGGCCTTTATGCCGCGAAAGATATTGGCCGTTTTGCAGTGCCCGAATCTGGCGGCGTTGAACCGGCAGGCTGGCAGCCGGACTGGCCAGTGCCAGCAGGGCAGGCAGGCTGATCGAGAGCAGCGGATTATCGGCAGGAGCTGCGGTTGTCATGCGTTAAGGGACGGCAATTCGGGCAATCAGTTGTCGAATCACGCTGTCGCTACTGATGCCTTCGGCCTCGGCTTCATAAGACAGAATCAGTCGGTGACGTAAAACATCATAAGCCAGATCCTGAATGTCGCCGGGATCAACGTAATCGCGTTGCTGCAACCAAGCTTTGGCCCGCGCACAACGGTCCAGGGCAATACTGGCTCTGGGGCTGGCGCCATATTGAATCCAGCCGGCCAGATCATCGCCGTACACCGCCGGATTACGGGTCGCCAGAATAATCTGCAGCAGATACTGTTCCAGGGCTGGCGCCAGATAAATATCCAGCACTTCCTGGCGGGCCGTAAACAGCGTTTGCAGGCTGACTTTTGCAAATGCCGGTCGGTTAGTCTGCGTTTGGCCTCTGGCTTCATCACGCGCCAGTTGCAGAATCGCCTGCTCGTGCTGCGGGTTCGGATAGTCGATTTTGACATGCAGTAAAAAACGATCCAGCTGGGCTTCCGGTAACGGATAAGTGCCTTCCTGTTCAATTGGATTCTGGGTTGCCATCACCATAAACAATCTAGGCAACGGGTAACTGGCTTTGCCGACCGTAATTTGCCGTTCGGCCATCGCTTCCAGCAGCGCTGCCTGTACCTTGGCCGGGGCGCGATTGATTTCATCAGCCAGAATCAGGTTATGAAACAGCGGGCCGGGCTGAAACTCAAAACTGCCTTGTTGCGGACGATAAATGTCGGTGCCGGTCAGGTCGGCGGGCAGCAGGTCGGGGGTAAATTGCACCCGGTGAAAATCCGCTTCCAGCATCTGGCTCAGAACATTGATGGCGCGGGTCTTAGCCAGACCGGGCGCACCTTCGACCAGTAAATGACCGTCGGCCAGTAATGCAATCAGCATGCGCTCGATCAGCTGATCCTGGCCGATGATCTGGGTGTTAATTTGGGATTTCAGGGTGTTTACAGCGGATTGTGCAGCAGTCATGTCCGGTTTCCGTGAGTGTGCAATAAACGACTAGTCATTAATGATCGGCAAAGGATTATTTAACAGGCGCTGGCGGTGTCGCACCATGATGTCGACTACCTGTTGCGGATCATCGGTCAGGCTGATCAGATTAATATCGTCCTGACCGATGGTGCCGTATTCCAGCATCCGCTGTTCGATCCAGCGGATTAGTCCGCCCCAGAAATGCGAACCAAACAATACCAGTGGCATCGGGATGGTTTTATGGGTTTGCATCAGGGTTAAGGCTTCAAAAAATTCATCCAGAGTGCCAAAGCCGCCCGGCATACAGACATAACCAATCGAATAGCGCACGAACATGACTTTGCGGACAAAGAAGTAGCGGAAAGTCAGCGAGCGATTTTGATAAGGATTGGGCGTCTGTTCCATCGGCAGTTCAATATTCAAACCGATCGAGGGCTGATTTTGCAGGCTGGCGCCTTTGTTGGCGGCTTCCATGATGCCGGGGCCGCCGCCGCTCATAATCGCGAAGCCTTGCTGGCACAGCTGTTCAGCGATTGTGACGGTTTGTTGGTAGTAGTCGCTGTCGGGAGTTAATCGGGCAGAGCCAAAAATGGCCACCGTGGCCGGCAGATTGCTCAGCTGTTCAAAGCCTTCGCTGAATTCACTGGTAATACGCAGAATGCGCCAGTACTGGTCGGCTTTAAAGTCACCGACCACACTGCCATAACCCAGATGGGTAGCCAGCTCGTTGCTATTTTCAATATCGGGCAACACGATTATTTCTCGGTAATCTCGCTATGTTCCAGTGCATAAGTGCTGATTTTGAGCAGATCGTCGGCGCTTAGCCGATTAAAAGCCGGCATTAACCACGAGCCTTTGCCGATTTTTTCGCTGATATAGGCAAGATTGGCATGCTCCGGTTTCAGCTGATACAGGCTGCCGTTATTAGCTGGCTTATGGCATTCGGCGCAGGCGGCCGCGAAAATTTGTTCGCCACTGGCTTGCGGGGCAGGACTGTAATCTTTGGAGCAGGCGCTCAGACTCAGCAAGGTAACGGCAATCAACCGATAGTGCTTCATGGTTGGTGTTCTAAGCTGTAAATAATCCGGCCTGCTTGCAAGGTATGGGTTACCCGGCCGCGCAGATTGTGTTGCCAGTAAGGGGTGTTGCTACCTGCGCTGAGCCAGGTCTGGCTGTTGACTTGCCACTCGGCCGCCGGATCGAAAATACAAATGTCGGCGCAACTGCCCGGGCTGAGGCTGCCCGCATCCAGTCCCAGAATCGCCGCAGGTTTGCTGGTCAGCCGGGCCAACAGTTCAGACAGGGCAATGCCATGTTGCTGAGCCAGCTGTAATGTCAGTGGCAGCAAGGTTTGTAACGAGGCAATCCCGGGTTCGGTTTCCGGGAAAGCCCCCAGTTTGGCATCCAGATCGTGCGGCTGGTGATCGGAGCAAACGGCATCGATGGTGCCGTTGGCCAGACCATCGCGCAGATACTGGCGATCGATCAGAGTGCGCAGCGGCGGCAGCACATGATAGTTGCTGTCAAAAGCAATCATGTCCTGTTCGGTTAAATGTAACTGATGCATGGCCACATCGGCGGTGACCTGCAGGCCGTATTTTTTAGCCTGCTGAATTTTGATTACCGATTGTTTGCAGCTGATCTGGCTGATATGCAGCCGGCAGCCGGTCAGTTCCGCCAGTTCCAGACATTGCGCCAGCGCAATCGATTCGGCAGCGGCGGGAATGCTGGGCAAGCCATAATGGCTGGCGACAGTGCCTTCGTGAGCGCAGCCTTTGCCGCTCAGCGAGGCTTCATTGGCGCGGTACATCACCAGTAGGTCATGAGTGGCGGCGTATTCCATGGCCCGGCGCAGAATCAGCAGATTATTCAGCGGCTGATTGGCGTTGCTGACGGCAAGACAGCCGGCCTGTTTCAGTGCGAACAAATTATTCAGTTCGGCACCGGCCAGACGTTGGGTGAGGGCGCCAATGCTGTAAACCTGCGGATAGCCAGCCTGTTCGGCCTTATCTTTAATCAGTTCGGCGACGGCAGCGGTATCGATCGAGGGTTTGGTGTCAGGCGGCAGACACAGCGAAGTCACACCGGCAGCGGCAGCGGCGCGGGTTTCACTGGCAATGGTGCCTTTGTGGGTCAGGCCCGGTTCGCGCAGCCGGACACTCAGGTCGACCAGGCCGGGGCAGACGATCTGGTTGCTGGCATCGATTGCTATGGCATCCGGCGCAGACGTGCTGTTGAACAGGCTGTCGATTTTGCCGTCTTTAATGACCAGGTCGCCGATAGCGTCAATCTGGTTGGCAGGATCGATAATCCGGCCATTACGAATAATGATGTGCTGACTCATGCCATATCTCCTGCGCTGTGCATGGTCATGGACATGATGGCCATGCGGACGGCAATGCCGTTACTGACTTGTTGCAAAATCACCGACTGGGGGCCGTCGGCAACACTGGAAGCGATTTCCACGCCCCGGTTGATCGGGCCGGGATGCATCACAATCACATCGGATTTGGCATGTTTCAGTTTGGCTTCGGTGAGGCCAAAGCAGCGGAAATATTCGCTTTCACTGGGCAGAAAAGCCGAGTTCATGCGTTCTTTTTGCAAGCGCAGCATGATGATTACATCGACATCACTCAAGCCTTCGGCCATATCCTGAAAGGCAATCACGCCCATATCTTCGACATTGGCCGGTAACAGGGTTTTCGGGGCAATTACCCGGATTTGATCAACGCCCAGCGTATTCAGCGCCAGAATCTGCGAGCGAGCCACCCGCGAATGCAAAATATCGCCGACGATGGCGACTTTGAGGCCGGCGAACTGTTTTTTGTGCTGGCGAATGGTAAACATATCCAGCATCGCCTGCGTCGGATGGGCATGCTGGCCGTCACCGGCATTGATCACGCTGATATGTGGCGCAGTATGCTGAGCAATGAAGTGGGCTGCGCCGCTTAGTGCGTGGCGCACCACGAACATATCGACATGCATGGCTTCCAGATTGCGGATGGTATCCAGCAAACTTTCGCCTTTGGAGGTGGCCGAAGTGGCGATATTCATGTTCAGCACATCCGCTGATAAACGGGTTGCGGCCAGTTCAAAGGTGGTGCGGGTGCGGGTACTGTTCTCAAAAAACAGATTGATGATGGTTTTGCCGCGCAGCAAAGGAACTTTTTTGACGTTGTGCTCAGACATGTCGGCGAATGATGCGGCGGTATCGAGAATTTCGGTCAGCAGCGGTTGGCTTAATCCTTCAATGGTCAGAAAATGCTTAAGCCGGCCATTGTCAGTCAGTTGTAAGTGTCGGGTCATAAGTTAAGCGGCGGCGGTTGTCATTTGAATGGCAATGCCCAGAGGTTCCGGGCCGGTGAGTTTAATGCGCTGGCCTTCCGGTAGTTCGAGCCGGGTACCGCAGCAGTCGGGTTGCAACGGAATCTGCCGGCCATTGCGTTCGATTAGTACCGCCAGGACTACCTGATTGGGGCGACCGTAATCAAAGATTTCGTTGAGGGCGGCGCGGATGGTGCGGCCGGTGTAAAACACGTCGTCGATCAGAATGATGTCGCGGCCTTCGACATGGCAGGGCAGCTGACTGGGTTTGACCTTGGGATGCATGCCGATTTGCGAAAAGTCATCGCGGTAAAAAGTAATGTCCAGCAGGCCAAGCGGTTCGGCGATATTCAGGCGCTGGTGCATTTGTCTGGCGATCCAGCCGCCGCCGCTGTGAATGCCGATCAGAATCGGGTTGTTGAGTTTTCTGAGGCTGATTTGTTCGCGGATGGCGTTTTCCAGCGTATCCAGCAACGGTGCAATAGAAAGAGAGTCTGTTGGCATAGGTTAGTGGTTTTGATTGAACCAGCTTTGCAGTATCAGTTGCGCGGCCAGTTGGTCTTGAACGGCCCATAGTTTACCAGCACTGACTTTAAGATCATCAAATAACAGTTGTTTGGCGGCAAAGGTGGTCAGGGTTTCATCGATCTGATGAACCGGTAGATTAAAACGGCCGTTCAGCTGGCGGCAGAACTTTTGCATTCGCGGGGTAATAATGTTGTCGGAGCCGTCGGCTTGTCTGGACAGGCCAACCACTAGGCCTTGCGGTTGCCATTCGCTGATCAGTTTGCCGATGCCGGCCCAGTCGGGCACTTGATTTGGGGAGCGCAGGGTTTGCAGCGGACTGGCAATGCCGGTATCGGCCTGACCGACGGCGATGCCGATTTTTTTATTGCCAAAGTCGAAGCCTAGATAAGTATGGTTACGTAATCTGGCGGCCAGCGGATCTTGTTTAACCATGTCCGGCCCCGGTAGTCAGCCGGTTAATATCAATGCCCAGCTGGCTGGCGGCGGCATTCCAGCGTTTTTCGACAGGCGTATTAAAGATGACGGCTTCGCCGCAGGGGGTATTGAGCCAGGAGTTGGCAATGATTTCCTGTTCCAGCTGGCCTTTGCTCCAGCCGGCATAACCCAGCGCCACCAGAAATTGTTTAGGGCCTTTGCCGGCCGCAATTGCCTCCAGCACATCGCGCGAGCTGGTCAGTGTGATGTTGTCGGCGGGGGAAATGCTGGAGTCCCAGTGCTGTTCGCAGGGGCTGTGGATCACGAAGCCGCGTTCCTGCTGCACCGGGCCACCGGCAAACACCGGGATGTTATTAATGGCTTCCTGTTCGGACTTGATGCCGAGTTGTTGGAAAATTTCGCCCAGCTTCATGCCGGTTGGGCGGTTAATCACAATCCCCAGGGCGCCTTCTTCATTGTGCTGGCACAGATAGGTGACGGTATGTGAAAAATGCGGATCGTCGAGGTTAGGCATGGCGATCAGGAACTGGTTGTTCAGATAATTGGATTCAATCATGGTGTTGCCTATTGGATGATTTAGTGGCTGGTCATGCCTGTTTCATCGGAAAACTTCCAGACGCGGGTAATGACCAGTACATTCACTTCTTGCAATAATTCCGCCGGCAGTTCGGCAAAGGGTGCGCTCATTTTGACGATACGTTTGGCGGCTTCGTCAAGATCGGGATTGCCGGATGATTTAACAATCCGCATGCTGTATATGCTGCCGTCGGCATTAATGCCGACATCCATAGTCAGTACTTGCGCTTCGCGGCGGTTACGGGCGGCCTCAGGATAATTGAGGTTGCCAGTCCGTTCAACTTTGTTTTCCCAGTCACGCACATATTGCGATGCCAGATATTTGTGGCTGCTGATGCTGTTGGCGAATTTGACCTTTTGATTGGTTTCCGGCTGGTGGGTGCGAATTCGCTCGCCGAGCTGGCTGATTTGTTCTTGCAGCGCTTCGGCTGATAATGGCTGGCGCATGCTCTCGGCCGGTGCTGTGACGGCTTCTGCGGGAGCGGTCAGTACTTTGGTGGTTGCCGGTGCTGCAACCGCTTTGGGTGCGGGTGCTGGTGGCGTTGCTGCATGAACCGGCGCAGACGCTGGCTTGGGACTGGCGGCAGCGATATTGGCTTTGGCTGGCGGTGGTTCGATGGCGGCAGCCGGTTTAATAGCCTCTTTGATTGGCTGGTGATCCAGCGTAATGGCGATAGTCTGCAGTTGGCGGGCGGGTTTGGGATCGTTAAATGAGATGCTCAGAATGATCAAGGCGTGTAGCGCTGCTGCGATCAGCAGCGCCGTCATTAAAGCTTTTCGTTCTAGCCAGGGATGTTGTGCGTCCTGCGGTGTTGTAACAATCATGCCTGTAAATGGTCTGCGATGTGATCCATTAACTGGGCGCTGATATTGAGACCGAACTGCTTATCCAGTTCCTGTACGCAGGTTGGGCTGGTGACATTGACTTCGGTCAGGTAGTCGCCGATCACATCAAGACCTACGAATACCAGGCCTTTGGCTTTCAGGGTCGGGCCAACCTGCTCGGCGATCCAGCGGTCGCGATCACTCAGCGGGCGACCTTCGCCGTGGCCGCCGGCAGCCAGATTGCCACGGCTTTCACCGCCGGCAGGAATACGGGCCAGGCAGTAGGGTACCGGTTTGCCGTTAACCATCAGGATGCGTTTATCGCCGTATTTGATGTCGGGCAGATATTGCTGGGCCATGATGAAACGCTGGCCGTGGTCGGTCATGGTTTCCAGAATCACACTCAGATTGGGGTCGTTTTCGCGGACCAGAAAGATAGAGGCGCCGCCCATGCCATCAAGCGGTTTCAGAATTACGGTTTTGTGCTGATCGAGAAAATGGCGGATTTTGTGCGGATCGCGGGCAACTAAGGTGTCGGTGCAGCATTGCGGAAACCAGGCGGTAAACATTTTTTCGTTGGCGTCGCGCAATGATTGCGGCTTGTTGACCACATAAGCGCCCTGGCGTTCGGCCTGTTCCAGAATATAAGTAGCGTAGATGTATTCCTGATTAAACGGCGGGTCTTTGCGCATCAGGATTGCGTCAAGCTCGCCAAGATCCAGGGTTTGCTCATTACCAAGCTGATACCATTGTTCGGGATTGCGCTCGACCTGTAACAAGCGGGTGCGGGCATAGGCTTTGCCGTTGCTCAGAAACAAGTCGTCGAGTTCCATGTAATGCAACTCCCAGCCGCGTGCTTGTGCTTCTAATAACATGGCAAAGCTGGTGTCTTTTTTGATATTGATTTTGCTGATGGGGTCCATCACCATGCCGAGCTTGATAGTCATTAAATACCTGTTTTTGATTTGAAAATAAAAGCAAGGCCCAGATTCTATCAAATTTATTTTTAAGCCGGTTGTTTACCGAAAAAAGAATTTTTGGTATAAAGCGCGGCTAATTTTTGAAAAAGTCCGGTATTGAGGTAGTCATGTCCAGAGTATGCCAAGTAACAGGTAAGCGTCCTGTCACAGGAAATAACGTTTCACACGCTATGAACAGAACCAAAAGACGTTTTACGCCGAATTTGCACCACCACAGATTTTGGGTGGAAAGCGAAAACCGTTGGGTTCGTTTGAGAGTCTCATCCAAAGGGATGCGTATCATTGACAAAAATGGCATCGATGCTGTTTTGGCTGATATCCGTAGCCGCGGCGAGCAAGTTTAAGGAGCAATAAATCATGCGTGACAAAATTAAATTGGTTTCTAGCGAAGGCACAGGCCATTTCTACACAACCACCAAAAACAAAAAAAACATGCCTGAGAAAATGGAGATCAAAAAATTTGATCCTGTAGTTCGCAGACATGTGATGTACAAAGAAGCAAAAATCAAATAATCGATTTCTCGTTATCGGTTCTGCTCGGTCAGGGCCGATAACGACCGCTTTTCACCGCCTGTAGGCAGTGCTTCACCATTCCCCTTCGATCCTGGTTGCAGCGGGATCTGCGTCTTTAAGTTATCTCTTGTTGTCTGATTGCTGTAAAGGCCCTCACTGATGTCTAAATTCATAAAAATTAATGCTGCTATCCCTCCTATGCGCCGACTATTGATGGGTGCGAAATGGCTGGGGCTGATTTTGATGACCGGTTGTGGTGCTGGGCCGTCTTTGGGTTTAGAGAGTGCTCAGCAGGAACAAAAACTGATTCAGAATCTAGCCGATGCTGGATATGTGCAGGCCGCGGCTGTTGAGACCGAGTCGGTTGAAGATAGCTGGCAGCATGACAATACAAGCCTGGAAACGTTGCTGACCATGCCCAAGGCGCCGGGATCATATCCGTTAATTCTGTATTTGCCCGGGCTGGGTGAGCACGCTAAAGCCGGTCAGATATGGCGTGATGCTTGGGTCAAGTCTGGTTATGCGGTACTAAGTTTGCAAAGCACGGCAATTGCCGAGGCTTTACAGGAATTGAATCGCAAGCAGGCAACCGAGCAGAGCCTGGATGAGTCAGAAGATGAGGCATTGGAAGCGGAATCGGCTGAGCCGGCTGCGGGTGGTTTGGTAAGCTCATTATTGGGTCAGGCACCAGTCAGGCGCTCTGCTCTGGGCAGATCCAGTGAGCTGCGTTATCTGGGGCATCAGTATTTTGCCGCTGATGCTTTGCAGCAGCGTGTCGGCCAACTGTATTGGCTGTATCAGCAAATACAGTTACGACAGGCGGCCGGGCAACTGAAAAAAATTGATTTATCGCGGGTGATTATCGCCGGCTATGATCTGGGGGCTCAGACGGTTGCTGCGATTGCCGGTGAAAAAACCGACCCACCGCTGGCGCTGAATCCGCTATTCAAGCCTTTGGCGGCGATTGCCATCAGTCCTTCGGTTAATCTGGCCAAAGGCCAGGTTAACAGCCGCTTCAAATCGGTGGCACTGCCGTTGCTGGTGGTGACGGGAACCGATGACAACGATCCGTATGCGGTTAGTGTGGCGTCATCACGAACCTTGCTTTGGGAATATGCGGCTCCCGGCAATAAATATTTGTTGTTGCTGAATAAGGCGGGTCATCGGATTTTAGCCGGCTCTGAAGCGGGTGGGCGTTTTGCCGGAAAACGTCATGCCGACGCCGAGATGCTTGGGCCGCAAGGCGGCAAGCGTAGAATGGCCGGCGAGCCGCAGCCGGGTGGTTTTGGCGATTGGTGGGGCAAGGCCGGACGGCCGCAACCTGATCTGGGTTATAAACAGGTTGCGGCTGTCGCTAGTGTGACAGCTGCGTTTCTGGATGCGACGGTTAAAAATGATGAATTTGCCCGTTTCTGGTTGAGTGATAAAGCCGCCGGGTGGTTAAAGCAGGCCGGTGAGCTAAGGCTGCGCTAGCCATAAGTTATAATCCGGCCTTCAAATAGAGAGGTGAGTAATTGTGAGTGTTAAACAATACATGCTGCAATTGGGGCAGCAAGCCAGACAAGCAGGCCGCATGCTCAGTAAGGCCGAAACCAGTCAGAAAAATCAGGCGCTATTGAAAATTGCCGAAGTGATTGCGGCCAAGAGCGCGGCGCTAATCACGGAAAATCAAAAAGATCTCGACGCGGCTAAGGCCAATGGCTTGGATGCGGCTTCGATGGATCGTTTGCAGCTGACGCCGACAAGGATTGCCGCCATGATCGATGGTTTGCGGCAAGTGGCTGCTTTGCCTGATCCGGTTGGTGAAATTACCCAGTTGAATTATCGGCCCAGCGGCATTCAGGTAGGTCAGATGCGAGTGCCTTTGGGGGTGATAGGGATTATTTATGAATCGCGCCCCAATGTGACAATTGACGCAGCGGCCTTATGTCTGAAAGCGGGTAATGCCTGTATTTTGCGCGGCGGTTCTGAATCGATACATTCCAATCAGGCGATTGCGGCGTGTATTGTCGAGGGTCTGGCGGCTGCCGGTTTGCCGGCTGCGGCGGTGCAGGTGGTCGAAACGACTGACAGGGCGGCGGTTGGTGAGCTGATTACCCTGAAAGACTATGTCGATGTGATCGTGCCGCGTGGCGGCAAGAGTTTGATCGAGCGGATCAGTGCCGAAGCGACGATTCCCGTGATCAAGCATCTGGATGGGATTTGTCATGTTTATATCGATGGCGAAGCCGATCTTGAAAAGGCGATTGCGATTGCGGTCAACGCCAAAACCCATCGTTACGGGGTTTGTAATGCGATGGAAACCCTGCTGGTTGCCGAATCGGTGGCCGCCCAGGTTCTGCCGCAACTGGCAGCAATTTATCGTGACAAAGGGGTTGAGTTGCGCGGCTGCCTGAAAACTTGTTCGTTGCTGGCCGACTGTGTACGCGCGACTGAACAAGATTGGCATACCGAGTATCTGGCGCCGATCTTGTCGATCAGAATCGTGGCCGATATTGATCAGGCAATTGCCCATATCAATCAATATAGCTCTGCGCATACCGAGGCGATTGTCACCGAAAATTACACGCTGGCACGACGTTTTCTGCGCGAAGTGGATTCCAGTTCGGTGATGGTGAATGCCTCGACCCGCTTTGCCGATGGCTTTGAATACGGGCTGGGTGCGGAAATCGGCATCAGTACCGATAAGTTGCATGCCAGAGGGCCGGTTGGCTTGCAGGGGCTGACATCGCTGAAGTATATCGTGCTGGGTGACGGCCATATCCGATACTAAAGTGATTGGTGTTTTTGGCGGTACTTTTAATCCGGTTCATTACGGCCACCTGCGGACAGCGGTTGAAATCAAAGCCTTGCTGGGATTGGAGCAAGTCAGGTTGATACCTTGTCGTTTGCCGCCGCACCGTGAGCAGCCAGATGTCAGTGCGGAAATGCGTTTTGCCATGTTGCAACTGGCGATTGCTGGTGCAGAGGGGCTGGTTGCCGATCGTTGTGAGCTTGATCGCCCAGGGCCATCTTATATGGTAGATACCTTGCGGGCATTAAAAGCGAAGCAGCCGGAACAGACTTTGGTGCTGATTATCGGTGGTGATGCTTTTCTGGGGCTGGAGCGCTGGCATCAGTGGCGGCGTTTGTTTGATTTTGCCCATGTTGTGGTGATGATGCGTCCCGGATTTGTGGCCAGCGATCTGCATCCCGAATTGCAACAAAGGGTGATTGTTGATCCGTGTCATCTGCGCCAGTCATCAGTGGGTTATTTGTGGTTTCAACAGGTAACGCAATTGGATATATCGGCGACCCGAATCAGGCAATTAATTGCTGATGGTGGCGATGCCCGATTTTTATTACCGGATCAGGTTTTGGTTTTTATAAAACAGCATGGACTTTATCAGGCTGTGTCTTAACTACAGGATATTGAATGCAAAGTAATGAATTAGCTAAATTGGTGGAAACAGAGCTTGATTTTCGCAAGGCTGAAAATCTGGTGACACTGTATGTGGGTGATAAAACCAGCATTACCGACTATATGATCATCGCGACCGCAACCTCGGCCCGACATGCAAAATCGTTAACCGATTATGTACTGGAAAAAGTGAAGGTGCTGGGGGTTAATGCTTTGGGGGTTGAAGGGGCTCAGGGTTCCGATTGGGTATTGCTGGATTTGGGGGATGTGATTGTTCATGTCATGACCGGGCAGGCGCGAGAGTTTTATCAGCTTGAAAAGTTGTGGTCCGTGGCCAGTGAAAAATAGTTGAATTGCATTATAACTGCGTGATTTTTAAGCTTTAAACTTTAAAATCGCTGTTTTTCATAGTACCATTGCGCCGCTTGTCGATAGTCCAGGTGCGGATTTCGCATCACGATTTAATGTTATCTATATTATCGGATCGCTTGGCGATTTGATGAGGTCTAAATATCAATATGAATAGTCAGAAAGGTTATATGCATTTTATTCGCATTATGGTGTTAGGGATTTGTGCGAGTTTTTTGATTGCTACTCGTGCAGTTGCCGTTGATTTCGCTGAGCCGCAAACGGCTATTGAAGACGCGTCGAATAAGTTGAAAGTGCGTATGCAAGAGCCGGGTTTTACACATGATTTTCGTAAAATCAATGCCTTCGTCAATGAGGTTATTTATCCGCATATCGATTTTGATGTTATTTCTCAGCTGGTGCTGGGTAAATTGTGGAAAGATGCTTCGGCGACTGAGAAGGAAAATTTCAAAAAGGAATTCCAGATTTTGCTGGTTAGAACCTATTCGCGAGCTTTTGTGGAATTCAAGGATTGGTCAGTTCGCTTTTTGCCGGTTACTAAGGAAGATAACGATAAAAAGGCCATGGTTAAAACCGAGATTCTGCAGCCCGGTTTGCAGCCTATCGCGGTTAACTACCGCATGCATAATGTCAATGGTCATTGGAAGGTTTATGACATTTCGATTGAAGGCGTCAGTCTGGTGACTAACTATCGCACCAGTTTCAAAAATGAAGTGGAGCGATCAGGATCTTTGAAGGAAGTGATCGATCAGCTGGCAAAGCGCAATAACGAAGCCTTAAGCGCTCAAAATCATTCTTAATCTTCAAAAGCGCTGCCGGCTTTCTAAGAAAAGCCGGCAGTCGTTCTTATGCAATTCAGCAAAGACTCCCTTTACAACAATCCGCTGGATCAGATAACGCCTTTTCGTTTCGATGAGGCGGTTGTTGATGTGTTTCCGGATATGATCCAGCGTTCGGTGCCCGGTTATAGCACCATGATTTCAGCGATAGGCTTGCTGGCGGCTCGTTTTGCCCAGGACGGTAGTCGCTGTTATGACTTGGGGTGCTCGTTAGGAGCCGCCAGTCTGGCAATGCAGCAACAATTAAAAGCCAGACAGTGTCAAATTATTGCGGTAGACAATTCTGAAGCGATGGTTAATCGTCTTCGAAACGGCTTGCAGTCAATGCCGGAAATTAATCTTGATGTTCGCTGTGCCGATATCCGGGACATAGACATTGAAAATGCTTCTGTGGTGGTGCTGAATTTTACCTTGCAATTTATTCCAGTTGAGGATCGGGAAGCCCTGCTGGCAAAAATTTATCGCGGTATTTTGCCCGGTGGCTTGCTGATTTTGTCGGAAAAATTGGCTTTTGATGATCCGCGACAGCAAAACTTGCAAACCGAAATGCATCATCTGTTTAAAAAAATGCAAGGATACAGTGAGATGGAAATCAGTCAAAAGCGCACAGCGCTTGAGAATGTCCTGATCGCAGAATCGTTTACGGTTCATCAGCAACGTTTGACCCGAGTGGGCTTCAGTAGTGTTGAGTTGTGGTTTCAGTATTTTAATTTCTCATCGATGATTGCGCTGAAATGACCGAGATTGAAAGTTTGTATATCCGGCTGGAGCAGCTAGGAGCCGGATTTTGGGCAAAGCAGTTGTCTGAGAGTCTTGATCGAGTGCTGGCAGCGCAAAATCATGGCGATTTGCCACGATGGCGGGCGGTGGTTGATGCTATTCCCGACATCATTCCAGGGGTTGTCGATTTGTTGGATCAGGTCAGAATCGGCTCCGCAAAGGAGTTAAATGGCGATCAGCGGCAGCAGTTATATGACTGCCTGATGGCGTTACACCCTTGGCGTAAAGGGCCTTTTGATTTGTTGGGTGTTCATGTCGATACCGAATGGCGATCCGACTGGAAATGGGACAGGCTGAAAAATAGTATTTCACCGCTGCATAATCGCTTGGTGCTGGATATCGGTTGCGGTAATGGTTATCACTGCTGGCGAATGCTGGGCGCCGGGGCCAAACTGGTGCTGGGGATTGACCCTACGCTGTTGAGCGTGATGCAGTTTCAGGCGGTAAAAAAAATATACGGTGAAGCGCCTGTCTATGTTTTGCCATTGGCGATTGAGGATATTCCATTGGAAAACAGGTTGTTTGATACGGTTTTTTCGATGGGGGTGCTTTATCATCGCCGTTCGCCGATTGATCATTTGCTGGAGTTGAAGAGCTGTCTCCGTCCAGGGGGTGAGTTGGTGCTGGAAACGCTGGTTGTCGAGGGGGATATCAATACAGTGCTGGTGCCGGAACAGCGCTATGCGCAAATGCGGAATGTGTGGTTTTTACCGAGCACTGAGTTGCTGCTGTTGTGGTTACGACGTTGCGGTTTTAGAAATATCAGGCTTGTCGATGTGTCAAAGACTACTATTGATGAGCAGCGCAGTACGGAGTGGATGCGTTTTCATTCACTTGAAAATTATCTTGATGATGCGGATCAGAATTTGACTTGCGAAGGTCTGCCTGCACCTAGGCGGGCAATTGTGCTGGCTGAATCTGATTGATGGTGGCTTGTAAAATCCAAGTCTTTCACTAGGCTTTCTAGCGAGCAAACTCAGTGGTTGAGTGCTCGTTTATTGTCTTAGGAGATCATCATGAAAAAACTACTTGCCGTTTTAATGCTTTGTTCCTGGAATGTCTGGGCTGAGCCAGTGGATATTAACAAGGCTGATGCCGACACTATTTCTAAGTCCTTGAGTAACATTGGTCCTAAAAAGGCGGAGGCTATAGTTCAGTACAGAAAAGAGCATGGCGATTTCAAGTCTTTGAAAGACCTTGAAAATGTCAAAGGGATTGGTAGCAAGACAGCATTGCTGATAGAAAAAGATCTGATTTTTTCCGATTCTGCGGGTGGGGGTGACAAAAAATCTGACAAAGCCGATCCAGTCAAGAAAGCCAAATAAAAATGTTGAGAGGGATATCGGAGAAACCGATATCCCTCTCCTTTTGCTTTTTCATGGGGGAATTGCGTACCGCAGGTGAAATAACGTGAGAGGTTCGTTAGACGATTCGCCTATCCAATTCGGGTCTTGGCTTCATATTGACATATATCCCATTTCTACTTTACAGTTACAGATGCATCACAAATATGTGACAAACCTAGCAGGTATGGCAGTTCGCAAATCGGCTAATACTAAAATTACAAAACTTTTGGAGCACACACATGGCAAGACCATTAATTCAAATGGCGTTGGATTCTTTAGACTTCAACCAAACTGTTGCGTTGGCTGATCAAGTAGCGCCTTATGTAGATATTTTTGAAATTGGTACACCTTGCATCAAATACAATGGTATCAACCTTGTAAAAGAATTAAGACAACGTTTCCCAGACAAACTGTTGTTGGTTGACCTGAAAACTATGGATGCTG
>CAIUWU010000043.1 GCA_903902945.1 uncultured Pseudomonadota bacterium | reverse complement strand
TAGCCAATGATCAATCGAACCCTTGGCTTACGCAGCTAACTGACCGCCGGAATAAAAACATCGCAGCCGTGGCCTTGGCCAATAAAAATGCACGAACGATCTGGGCACTATTAGCCAAGGGAACTCACTACCAACCCTTACCAATAGCGACTTGAACACATTAAAACGAGCGATGTAGCTCGCCAACCGATTGCATAGGCATAGATGAAATGATGGCAGATTAGGTAGGACCGTGACCCGATAACTCCGCTTGTTGCATTGATCTCAAAAGATCGCTTTTATGATTGAAGTTCGAGTCAGCGTATTCCATTAGGGATCGAGGTATCAAGCCTCAAGAATCCGGATGTATGGCTGCAACCTTTTCCTAATTTACAAGCATTGGGTCTTGCTTGGCAAAACGTCGGCGTCCATGTATGTAACAAAGCTTTTCAAGCGCTAAATCTATGACTTGAAAATTTTAAAATCAAATTATTGAATGGGTGGTTGTGGTTCAGCCTTTGTCATCACCGTCACGCAGTTGCCAACTCCTAATTCTCCGATTGCATCGTGTAGTGCATTCTGGCCGAAATACACTTTGTGTTGCCATTGCCGTAAGCGGGCTAACTCGCTCAGGACCCGTTTGTCGCTGATCGCGGTTTGCGGATCGATGGCGGGAACAGCGCAGCGCGAGCAGGGTTTGGGCAGACGGAAGCCGATACCATTAATGCTGATCTGACGCCATTGATCTTCGGCGTAGGCTTCACAGTCTGTTACCACGATGTTGGGACGGAAACGTTCCATAGCCAGTGCTAGCCCGCTGTGCTGATTAAAAGCCTGTAACGAGGCTTCGGAGACGATCAGAAACGGAAAACCGTCCGAAAAAGCCGTCTGATCGTCGGCAAAGGCGTAGTTCTGATCGACCTGACGAATCTGATCGGTCGGGTGGTATACCAGGCGACAGGGATGTTGCAGAACCTCGGTCAGCCAGTCATCAATGGTGCTGGCAACGCTGCGAGCCAGACATTGGTCATGCCAGATAGTGACCTCGATACTGTCGCCACCCTGCGGATTTAAAGGGATGGCCACCGGTTGATGGCCTGGAGCCGATAGCCATAGCAGCTGATCTTCGATGCGGGTTGTTATCAGCGCCATTTTCGGTAAGCGGCGCTGACTGAGAAACTGACCTTGCTGATCGATCAGCATCCATTGCCGGTCATAACGCAACCCGGTCTTATCGACCGGCCATTGCTGAACCTGGAAACCAGCCAGAGATTTGACCGGATAGAGATAAAGTTGGCTGATGGCTGGCATGATTTTCACTCGGTTAGTCAAACAAGAGCCGGCAATTTTAAACCCAGTTGCTGATTGGGTAAGCCAAAAACTGAGCTTGTAGGTAAAATTGCGCTTTCAGTTCAACACGGGGAGCGTTCATGAAACGAACCAGTATTGTTATTTTTGGGACACTGTGCTGGCTAGCGGCGGCTAATCAGCCGGTTTTGGCAGCAAAACAGGCTAAGGCAGTCAAAGCAGTGCAAGAGGTGAAAAGCGCTGAAACAGCCAAAGCCAAGCAAGTGGTCAAAATAGTGTATTTCACCCAGCGCCAGGCTCCACCGCCGGCGTTGTCCAATCTTGATCCGTTTATTGCCGATAAAGGCGAGATCGGCGCCGAACTGGGGATTAGTGATAACAACACTACCGGCCAGTTCACCGGTCAGCAATATCAGCTCAGCAAAATCATCGTGCCGGTGGAGGGCGATATTGTGCAAGCTTTCAATCAGATACCTGCCGATGTCAGCCTGGTGCTGTTGAACCTCAGCAATGACCAGCTGGCCAAAGTCGCCGATTTGCCATCCGCGCAGCAAAAACTGTTGTTTGATACTGCCACCAGTGATGATGACAATCGCGGCAGCCAGTGTCGTCACGGTGTCTTGCATATACTGCCGAGCCGGGCGATGCGCGCCGATGCGTTGGCGCAGTATCTGCTGAAAAAACGCTGGCAAAAATGGTTGCTGGTGGTCGGGCAGTCGCCTCAGGATCAGTTATATGCCGCAGCCATCAAGCGGGCTGCCAAGCGCTTCAATCACAAAATCGTCGCCGAAAAAGTCTGGACTAATGATTTCGACAGTCGTCGCACCGCGCAGTCTGATGTGCCGGTGTTTACCCAGGGTGAAGATTACGATGTGTTAGTGGTGGCCGATGAGCAGGGCTGGTTTGGTGAATATTTCGATTACCGCACCTGGAGCCCGAGACCGGTAGTGGGTACTCAGGGTCTGATTGCCACCGCCTGGCATCCGACGCATGAAAACTGGGGCGCGGTGCAATTGCAAAACCGTTTCCGGGAACAGGCCGGACGCTGGATGCAGGAAGTCGATTACGGCGCCTATCTGGCGGTGAGAGCAATAGGTGAGGCCAGTGTCCGCGCCAAGAGTAATCAGTTGCAGCCGATTCGCGATTATCTGTTGTCGGAGGCGTTTAACCTGCAGGGCTATAAAGGGATGCCGCTGTCATTCCGGCGCTGGGATGGCCAGTTGCGCCAGCCGCTGCTGTTGGCTGCGCCGCGGGCGATGGTGGCAGTGGCACCGATTGAAGGTTTTTTGCATCCCAAAACCGAGCTGGACACGTTAGGCTACGATCAGTCCGAGTCAGCTTGCAAGTAATCAATTCAGACTATTGAGTCCCGCAATGCCCAGCGTATTCACAACCCGGGTATTGCGATCTTGCCATAAAGCGGCGTGACTATGGTTAATTGGCTTTATCGTCGGGATTGTCTTTGTTCTCGCTGACCATTTTCTGGTCGTGCTGAATGATGACCTCTTTAAGTTGTCGTGCTATCGAGGATAAATCAGGATTGTCTGCTTCCAGGTCGATCAATAAACAATCAATCCGGCTGCGACTCAGGCGATTGCTGATCCACTTGCGCTCGAAGCCACCCGAGGCTGCCAAGCTGGTAAAGGCCGCTGCCAGCGAAGTCAGTATTGTTGCCCAGCTTGTTTGTATGTCAAATTGCAGTATCGCCCCTGCGCTGACACTGCATACGATAGAGCCAAATACCGAGACATGATGCAGCACACTCCAGCACAGTTGCCCGGTATTGTGTCGGTTGCGCCAATAAGTCAGTTCCTGTCTTAGTTTGTTTTTTTCCATAAAGCCTCACTCGAAAATGATTAATTAGTGCCATCAATAGCAGATCTTGTTGATAAAAGTTGTTACGTCTGAGTATGGC
>CAIUWU010000042.1 GCA_903902945.1 uncultured Pseudomonadota bacterium | reverse complement strand
GTATTGTCGTTTTATCTCGATGATCATATCGATGCCATCATCATTCTGACCATTGTGCTGATCAGCAGTCTGCTGGGCTTCTGGCAGGAGAAAGGAGCGGTCGATGCGGTGGAAAAGCTGCTGGCGATGGTTGAAATCAAAATCGATGTCTGGCGTGACCGGCAACTGATCGAACTGGCGGTCAGCGCGTTGGTGGTAGGTGATGTGATCAGCCTCAGCGCCGGGTCGATTATTCCAGCCGACTGTCTGTTGCTGACTGCCGACAATCTGTTTGTCGATGAAGCGGCGCTGACCGGTGAAAGTTATCCGGCCGAGAAAATGCCGGGAGTGTTGCCGGTTGATACAGAACTGAGTCAGCGCAGCAATGCCTTGTGGATGGGCACTCATGTGCAGAGTGGCAAGGCTACGGCGCTGGTGGTAGCGACTGCTCAGCATAGCCAGTTTGGCGCCTTATCGGCTCATGTCAAAGCCAGACCGCCGGAGACCGAGTTCGAGCGCGGTGTTAGCCGCTTTGGCTATTTGTTGATGGAAGTCACGCTGATCCTGGTGGTGATGATTTTTGCCGTCAATGTCTATCTGCATAAACCGGTAATGGAGTCGTTTCTGTTTGCGATGGCGCTGGCGGTGGGCCTGACGCCACAGTTGCTGCCGGCGGTAATCAGTGTCAATCTGGCTCACGGTGCCAGACGGATGGCCGAGGCGAAAGTGATCGTTAAACAGTTGGCCTCAATCGAAAATCTCGGCAGCATGAATGTGTTGTGTTCCGATAAAACCGGCACCTTGACCGAAGGTACGGTCGTGCTGGAAGGCTGTTTTGATGTGGCGGGACAGAGCAGTCAGCGGGTGGCCCGGCTGGCTTATCTGAATGCCTGTTATGAAACCGGTTTTAATAATCCGATTGATAGTGCGATTCGCCAGGATCAGAGCTTTGATTTGAGCCATACCCGCAAACTCGACGAAATTCCTTACGATTTTTACCGCAAACGGTTGAGCATGGCGGTTGAAGACGGCCAGCAGCGGCTGATGGTCAGTAAGGGGGCCTTGAAAAACATTCTTGCTGTTTGTCGTGAGGTGGAATACGCCGATGGCCACATCGTACCGGTAGCGACGGTGCGCGAGCAGCTGTTACAGCAGTATCAGGCTTATAGCGAGCAGGGTTTGCGAACCCTGGGTGTGGCTTATAAACCATTGCGTGCCGATCAGAGCCATATTGCCCAAGCCGATGAGCAGGAACTGCGTTTTGTGGGCTTTATGACCTTTCTCGATCCGCCCAAAGCCGATTGCAGTGCAACCATTGAACAGTTGCGGCAACTCGGAGTGACACTAAAAATTATCACTGGCGATAACCGCTTGGTTGCAGAAACCGTCAGTCGTCGGCTGGGGCTGGAGGTGGGCAATATTCTGACCGGGCCGGAGATCAGCCAGTTGAGTTCGCAGGCCCTGATTAATCGGGTGGCAACGGTGAATTTGTTTGCCGAAGTCGAACCGAATCAGAAAGAACAGATTGTGTCGGCCCTGCGTAAAGCCGGTTTTGTGGTGGGCTATATGGGCGATGGTATTAATGATATTTCGGCGCTGCATGCCGCCGATGTCGGAATTTCGGTCGACAGTGCTGCTGATGTCGCCAAGGACACCGCCCAGATTGTCTTGCAGGAGAAAAGTTTGCAGGTACTGGTGGCCGGGGTCAAGCACGGGCGAATTACCTTTGCCAACACCCTGAAATATGTATTTATGGCGACCAGTGCCAATTTCGGCAATATGTTCAGCATGGCCGGGGTGTCCTTATTTCTGCCGTTTCTGCCTTTGCTGCCGAAACAGATCCTGCTGACCAATCTGCTGACTGATTTCCCTGAAATGACTATTGCTTCTGATCATCTCGATGCCGAAATGATAGCCAGGCC
>CAIUWU010000041.1 GCA_903902945.1 uncultured Pseudomonadota bacterium | reverse complement strand
GCACTATCGAGTCGGGCTTGCAGTGCGGTGTCAATGCTGTCACTGGCAAAATAACTATGCGAATTAGCCAGCTGCAACACATCGCCGGGGAGTCCCTGATTCCAGGTTTGCATCCGCACCCGTTCGGCAACAATCAGATTAAACAGATACGAGCGTGCCGCTGACAGATAAATGCTGCGCTGTTCGCGCTTAACTCTGGCACCGCCGAACATGGCCAGTGCTTTGGCAACATTACGGCCCTGATGACCAAAACGCTGTTCGCCGAAATAATTGGGATAGCCTTGCCGGCTGATCAGCTGCAACTGTTGCTCCAGCAAGGCAGTATCACCCTGCCAACTGCGGATACGCAGATGAAACTGATTGGCAGCCAGTACGCCACGCTTGAGCTTACGGGCATGACGGTTAATGCTGAGAACTTGCAGGTTATCGGAATTGAGCGCCTGCCAGTCGGGTCCGTCTTTGCCGGGCAACCAGACACTGAACCACTGGCGGGTGCGTCCGTGCCGGTCTTTCAGTCCGGCAAAGCTGACATCGCGCTGCCGGACACCGGCATGCCGCGCCAGCAAGCGGGCAACGTATTCGGTATTTTCATGGCATTTTTCGATCTGCAAAAACACATGCTCGCCACTGCCATCAGGCACAAATGACAGCTGTTCTTCAACGATAAAATCGTCGGCAGACTGTTTGATGACGCCACTGCCGCTTGGCCCGCCATAGGCATACGGCCATTGCGGCAGGGTGATTTCGGACATGTTATTGCTCGATCAAGACTACCGCCTGGACGGCGATACCTTCTTTACGGCCTTCAAAACCAAGCTTCTCGGTAGTGGTGGCTTTGACATTGATAAAATCGACATCGACTTGCAGATCGGCAGCGATATTGGCGCGCATCGCCGGTACATGCGGCAGCATTTTCGGCGCCTGGGCAATGATGGTAATGTCGGCGTTAATCAGCTTGTAGCCTTTCTCCTGCACGATGTTATAGACATGACGCAGTAACACGCGACTGTCGGCACCTTTAAACTCAGGATCGGTATCGGGAAAGTGTTTGCCAATATCGCCCAGTGCCGCAGCGCCCAGAATGGCATCAGCCAGAGCATGTAACACCACGTCGCCGTCCGAGTGCGCTTCCAGGCCTTTTTCATAAGGAATGGTCACGCCGCCGAGAATGATGTGATCGCCATCGTTGAACCGATGGACATCATAACCTTGTCCTACACGTATCATGCTTGTTGCTCCATATAGAATTGTGCCAGGGCCAAATCTTCGGGCCGGGTAATTTTAATATTGTCCGGGCGGCCTTCGACGATTTTCGGCTGCCAGCCCAGCAGTTCCAGCGCACTGGCTTCGTCGGTAATCGCCGGGTTGCCTTCGGTCTGCTGCAAGGCAGCACGCAACATGCCATAACGAAACATCTGTGGCGTCAGCGCCCGCCAGATATGCTGACGGTTAACACTGGCGGTAATAGTATTGCCTTCAACGTGCTTGAGTGTGTCATGCGATGACAGGGCCAGAATACCGCCTACCGCATCCTGTTCCAGCGTCTGAATCAGATGCTGAATGTCATCGGCGGTAATACAGGGACGGGCGGCATCATGCACCAGCACCCAGTCCCGCTCATCGGCTTTGCCCTCCAGCGCTTTTAGCGCTGACAACACCGAATCAGCCCGTTCCTTGCCGCCCGGTGCAGTAATCACCGATGGATGAGAGGCAATCGCCAGTTCCGGCCAGTACGGATCTTCTAGCGAAATCGCCACGGCAACAGCCTGAAACGCTTGAGAGCCTAACAAACGCAGCAGCGTATGCTCAATCACGGTTTTTCCGGCCAAAGGCAGATATTGTTTGGGGCGGTCAGCCTGCATGCGCTTGCCGACGCCGGCTGCGGGCACTACGGCCCAGCATTGACGGGTTTTAGTCATGAGTTTGTTGTTCAAGTACCTGAAAGAAGGTTTCGTTTTCTTTGATCATACCCAGATCATAACGGGCACGTTCTTCGATGGTTTCCAGACCTTTACGCAGATCGACCACCTCAGCATAGAGCGCTGCATTGCGGTCTTTCTTTTCCTGAGCGTCTTTGGTCAACGCTTCGAGATGTTCGCGGGACTCAATGATTTGCGAAAGACTAGCATCCCCCAGCCACAACCGGTACTGGAAGTGTGCGATCAGCAGGATAATGACGATGACTAGTGTTTTGATAATCAGTCCTCAAAAGACCGGGTGAGATTTACTCACCCGGCACTGATAGTTTCAGTCTGTTCAGACTGAAAGCAGATTAAGACAGCATTTTGAATGCGCTGCGACCTGCATATCTGGCTTTATCGCCCAGCTCGTCTTCGATTTTCATCAGACGGTTGTATTTGGCAACACGGTCAGAACGGCTCAATGAACCGGTTTTGATCTGGCCAGTACCGGTAGCGACCACCAGGTCAGCAATGGTAGTGTCTTCGGTTTCGCCTGAACGGTGTGATACCACAGCACTGTAACCCGCTGCTTTTGCCGTGCTGATCGCTTCCAGAGTTTCGGTCAGAGTACCGATTTGGTTAACTTTGATCAGAATAGAGTTCGCAATCCCTTTCTCGATACCTTCTTTCAGGATCGCAGGGTTGGTTACGAACAGATCGTCACCGACCAACTGGATTTTGCCGCCCAGCTGTTCAGTTTGATATTTCCAGCCTGACCAGTCGTTTTCATCCAGGCCGTCTTCGATTGAGATAATCGGATATTTATCAACCCATGCCGCCAGGAAGTCGACCATTTCTTCTGAGTTGAAGCTACGGTTTTCGGCAGACAGTGTGTATTTGCCATCTTCAAAGTATTCAGAAGCAGCCGCGTCCATACCCAGATAGATGTCTTCGCCTGCTTTGTAACCGGCTTTTTCGATCGCTTCCAAAATCACTTCGATCGCTTCTTCGTTGGAACGCAGGTTAGGGGCAAAACCACCTTCATCACCCACAGTGGTTGCCAGACCTCTGGCTTTTAATACTTTGGCCAGATTGTGGAACACTTCAGCGCCGTAACGAATCGCTTCGCGGAAAGTCGGTGCGCCTACAGGCAGAATCATGAATTCTTGCAAGTCAACGCTGTTATCAGCGTGTGAACCACCGTTGATGATATTCATCATCGGTACTGGCATGATGAATTCGCCGCTGGTGTTAAGGAATTTGTACAGTGGCACACCGGCTTCTTCAGCAGCAGCACGCGCAGCCGCCATTGAAACGCCCAGAATGGCATTAGCGCCCAAACGGCTTTTGCTGGCAGTGCCGTCGAGAGCAATCATTTTCTGATCCAGATCGGCTTGTTTGCTAGCATCCATACCAATAATCGCTTCACGGATTTCGGTATTGACGAAGTTAACTGCGTTCAGAACACCTTTGCCCAAATAACGGTTTTTATCACCATCACGCAATTCGATGGCTTCGCGCTCACCGGTTGAAGCACCGGATGGCACCATGGCGCTACCGACGATACCTGACGCCAGATAAACTTCTGCTTCAACAGTCGGGTTGCCGCGTGAGTCTAAAACTTCTCTTGCTTTTACATCTACTATTCTTGCCATTACCTTACCTTATAGTGTGGTTTCAATCAGAGGACTGGATTTAACAGCCTTGTCTATAGTTACTAACATTTCCAACAATTCTTTCATGCGGTGCAATGGCCAGGAGTTAGGGCCATCACTTAATGCTTGTTCCGGTTTTGGGTGGGTCTCCATAAACAGACCGGCAATTCCCACGGCCATAGCCGCTCGTGACAATACCGGCACGAATTCACGCTGACCGCCGGAACAATTGCCCTGCCCACCCGGTAACTGTACCGAATGGGTAGCATCAAATACTACCGGACAGCCGGTATCACGCATGGCAGCCAGAGAACGCATATCGGAAACCAAATTATTATAACCAAACGATACTCCGCGCTCACAGACCATGATTTGCTGATTGCCGGTGGCTTTGGCTTTATTGGCAACATTCGCCATATCCCAGGGCGCCAGGAACTGGCCTTTTTTAATATTGACCGGTTTACCCAGCGCCGCAACGCTTTGAATAAAGTTGGTCTGACGGCATAAAAAGGCTGGCGTCTGCAGCACGTCAACCACGGCAGCCACTTCTGCTAACGGGGTATCTTCATGGACATCGGTCAGCACCGGCACATTAAGCTGCTGTTTGACCGTTTCCAGAATTTGCAGGCCTTTTTCCAGGCCAGGACCGCGAAAGCTGCCCAGTGACGAGCGGTTGGCTTTGTCGAATGAGGATTTATAGATAAACGGAATACCGAGCTGATCGGTAATTTCTTTGAGTTTACCGGCGGTATCGAGCGTCATTTGCTCGCTCTCGATGACACAGGTACCGGCAATCAGAAAAAACGGCTGATCCAAGCCCGCTTCAAAATGACAGAGTTTCATGTTTAACCTTGATTTTTATGCTTAGCGGCGGCTTCTACAAAACCGGAGAATAGCGGGTGGCCATTGCGCGGTGTCGAAGTAAATTCAGGGTGGAACTGACAAGCCAGAAACCACGGATGATCGGGTAATTCGACAATTTCAACCAGACGGCCATCCAATGATTTTCCTGAAAAACGCATCCCGGCTTCTTCCAGTTTTTTCAGATATTGGTTATTGAATTCGTAACGATGACGGTGACGCTCAGTAATCACATCTTTCTGATACAGCTGAAACGCCAGCGTGTCAGGTTTTAAACTGCATTTTTGCGCCCCCAGACGCATAGTGCCGCCTAAATCGGAATCCTCATCCCGGGTCACCAGAGTGCCGGCCTCATCCATCCACTCGGTAATCAGACCAATCACCGGATGCGGGCTTTTAGGCAGAAACTCGGTACTATGAGCACCCTCCAGACCAACCACATCACGGGCAAACTCAATCACCGCCGACTGCATACCGAGACAGATACCCAGATAGGGAATCCGGTTTTCACGGGCAAACCGCACCGTAGAAATTTTGCCTTCCACACCCCGCTCACCAAAACCGCCCGGCACCAGAATCGCATCGACATCTTTCAGTTGCGCAGTACCTTCGGCTTCTATGGTTTCGGAATCGATGTATTTGATGATGACTTTATGACGAGTATGAATTCCGGCGTGAATCAGGGCTTCGTTCAGCGATTTATAAGCATCGGTGTGATCGACGTATTTACCGACGATAGCGATTTTGACCTGATCGGTCGGGTGGGTCAGACCATCGACTACTTTCTCCCATTCAGTCAGATCAGCCGGCGGTACATCAAGACGCAACTGATCCACCACAATATCATCCAACCCCTGTTCTCTCAGCAACAATGGAATCCGGTAAATGGTATCGGCATCAATCGCCGAAATCACGGCTTTCTCGGCAACATTGGTAAACAAGGCAATCTTGCGACGATCACTGGCAGGAATGGCCTGCTCGGAACGGCAGATCAGAATATCCGGCTGAATACCGATGGTGCGCAGTTCTTTGACAGAATGCTGGGTCGGTTTGGTTTTTAATTCGCCGGCAGACTTGATATAGGGCACCAGAGTGAG